>NZ_JAVRIC010000024.1 GCF_031846245.1 Banduia mediterranea
CGTGAACGAACTCACGCCGAGGGAGTGGAAAGTCCGCTTCGCCGACAATCCGCTCCGATCAGACATTGAGCGTGGGGGCAACTGCGCTGCGGTTTGAACGCTTACCGAACAGTCGCGGCAACGCGCGCTAACATGGCTGCCGAATTGCATTGTATTCCGCAGGAGACGGGCCGCTTGCGGCGAAAGCAGGCTTGCCGAGCGCCGGGGCTCCGGCGAGCCTGGGCCCGTGAACAGGAGAGATTCAATATGGCCACGCATGATGCCTTGATCCGCGTCACCGAGCGCATCCGGGAACGGAGCGCCACGAGCCGTGCCGATTACCTGCGCCATCGGCGTGCGGCGGCCGAGGCGGGCGCCACCCGGCATCAGATTTCCTGTACCAATCTGGCGCATGCATTCGCGGCCTCGGAGCCGGATGACAAGGATTCGCTGCGCGGCGCGCAATGGCCGAATCTGGCGATCGTCTCGGCGTACAACGACATGCTGTCGGCCCATCAGCCGCTGGAGCGGTTTCCGGAGCTGATCAAGCAGGCCGCCCGCAAGGCCGGGGCAGTGGCGCAGTTCGCCGGCGGTGTCCCGGCGATGTGCGACGGCGTGACTCAGGGCCAGTCCGGCATGGAACTGTCGCTGTTCTCGCGCGACGTGATTGCGATGGCCACGGCTGTGTCCTTGTCGCACAACGTGTTCGATGGCGTGCTGTGCCTGGGCGTCTGCGACAAGATCGTGCCGGGTCTGCTGATCGGCGCTTTGCAGTTTGGACATCTTCCGACGATTTTCGTACCAGGCGGGCCGATGACTTCGGGGCTGTCCAATCCCGAGAAGTCGCGTATCCGCCAGCTCTATACCGAAGGCAAGGTGAGCCGGGCTGAGTTGCTGGACGCGGAGATGAAGTCCTATCACGGTCCGGGTACCTGCACGTTCTACGGCACGGCCAACAGCAACCAGATGCTGATGGAGATGATGGGGCTGCATCTGCCGGGCGCGGCCTTCGTCAATCCGAATACGCCGCTGCGGGATGCGCTGACCGCCGCCGCAGCGCAGCGCTGCGCTGCGATTACCGCTTTGGGCGATCAGTACATTCCAATGCACGAAGTGATTGACGAGCGGGCGATCGTCAACGGCATCGTCGGGCTGCTGGCGACGGGCGGCTCCACCAATCACACGATCCATCTGGTGGCGGTGGCCGGCGCCGCCGGCATCGTCATCGACTGGAGCGACTTCGACGAGCTGTCGGCGGTGGTGCCGCTGCTGGCGCGGGTTTATCCGAACGGCAGCGCTGACGTGAATCATTTTCACGCGGCCGGCGGCATGGGCTTTCTGGTTCGCGAATTGTTGCAGGCCGGACTCGTGCACCCGGACGTGAACACGGTGATGGGACCAGGGCTGGAGCACTACACGCGCGAGCCGTTCCTCAAGGACGGCGAGCTGATCTGGCGGGCAGCGCCCGATCTCAGTCGCGACACCGAGGTGCTGCGCGGTACGGCTGAACCGTTTTCTAGGGACGGTGGCCTGCGTCTGCTCAGCGGCAACCTCGGACGTGGCGTGATCAAGGTTTCCGCGGTCAAGCCGGAACATCGCAAGGTGTCGGCGCCGGCGGTGGTGTTCGACGATCAGAACGATTTGCTCACGGCGTTCAAGAACGGCGAACTGAATCGGGACTTCGTGGCGGTGGTGCGCTTCCAGGGGCCGCGCGCCAACGGCATGCCGGAACTGCACAAGCTGACGCCGGCATTGGGCGTGCTGCAGGACCAGGGCCATCATGTGGCCCTGGTCACGGATGGCCGTATGTCCGGTGCCTCCGGCAAGGTGCCGGCGGCGATTCACCTCACGCCGGAATGTCTGGGCGGCGGCCCCTTGGCGCGTGTCCGCAACGGCGACATGATCCACCTGGATGCGGAGCGCGGCCGCCTCGATGTCGACGTGGCAGCCAGTGATTTTCTGCAGCGCGAGGTCGCCATTCCCGAACTGACACAGAACGCCTGGGGCATGGGGCGCGAGCTGTTTGCCAGTTTCCGGGCCGTGGCCACCGGGGCGGAGCAGGGTGCGGTCAGTTTCGGCCCGGCGCCCGAACCGACCGGCGCCCCGGTCGGCGTCGAGTCCACTGTCACGTCCTGATTCAGGATCGGAGAATGTCGAAATGAATGCCCGAGAACTCCTTGCGGTTCAGCCGGTGATCCCGGTGATGGTGATCGACGATCTGGATACGGCGGTGCCGCTGGCGCGTGCGCTGGTCGACGGCGGCGTGCGCCTGTTGGAGATCACGATGCGCACGCCGGCGGCCCTTGAGGCGACGCGGCGTATTGTTGAAGAAGTACCGAACGCGATCGTCGGCGTCGGAACCCTGACGACGATCGCCGACATTGCCCTGGCGATCGAAGCCGGGGCCAGTTTCGGCGTCAGCCCGGGCGCGACCCCAGCCTTGCTGGCGGCGGCGCGCGATGCTGGATTGCCCTTGCTGCCCGGTGTGATGACGCCTTCTGACATCCTCAGCGGCCTGGCCGAGGGCTACGACACCTTCAAGTTCTTCCCGGCGCAGCAGGCGGGTGGCATGGCCATGCTCAAGGCTTTTCACGGCCCATTCCCGGATCTGGTGTTTTGCCCAACCGGTGGCATCGATGTGTCTACCGCGCCGCAGTTCCTGGCCCTGCCGAACGTGGCCTGTGTGGGCGGCTCCTGGCTGGCGCCGAAGTCAGCGGTGCAGGCTCGCGACTGGCCAGCGATCACGCGTCTGGCAGCGGAAACGCAGGCTTTGCGAAGAAGCTGAGCGGCTGAGCGCGCGCGGCGCCCTCAGGTTTCGCGCGCGGCATCCAATTCGAGCTGGTGCGCGACGCCGATCAGCCCCGGATACCGGGAATGAATCACGTAGACCGGGATCGGCGCCAGGTATTCGCGGAACCGCCCTTTGTTCTCGAAGCGGTTGCGAAAGCCCGATTGCGCGAAGTACTCGCCCAGTTTCGGGACGATGCCACCGCCCACGTAAACACCGCCGCGGGCGCCCAGCGTCAGCGCCAGGTCGGATGCGACCGTGCCCAACATTTCGCAGAAGGTGCGCAAGCTTGAGGCGCACATCGGACAGTCGTCCGCGAGACCGCGGCGACTGATATCGGCCGCGGACAGCGGTTCGGGTTCCTGCCCGTTGAGTGCGCAAATGGTTTGGTAGAGCGCCTGCATGCCCGGGCCGGACAGAACCCGCTCTGCCGAGATATGGGTTCCGCCGTCTCTCATCATGCCCAGCAGTGTGGCTTCGCGTTCGTCAAAAGCTGGCAGCGTGACATGACCCCCTTCGCCGTTGATCGGAACCGGTTTGCCGTCGACCATGAACAGGCCGGAGACGCCCAGCCCGGTGCCGGCGCCGAGCAGCGCAAGTGGGGCGTCCTGCGCCGGCTTGTCGCCGCCCAGTTGCCGCAGTTCCTCGCGTGGAAGCACCGGCAGCGACAAGGCCAGTGCCGTGAAATCGTTGTGCAGCCACAGACGGTCCAGACCGACCGCCTTGCGCAGGGCTTCAATGGAAAAGGCCCAGTGGTGATTGGTCATCTTCACGTGGTCGCCCGTCACCGGGGTGGCGATACCGAACGCCCCCCAGCGCGGCCGCACGCCGTCCACGCCGTCCAGAAAATGAAGGATCGCGGCTTCCAGCGTTTCGAAGTTGGCGGTGGGCAGCACTTGTGGCGTACCGAAGCTTTCGCCGGGCGCTTGAATCAGCGCGAAGCGCGCATTGGTGCCACCGATGTCTCCGATCAGGCGCGGGTAGGTCTCGGTTATCGCAGTGGAGGTCATGCTCAGGCCTGTTGGAGTCGGTGCGAAACGGGTTCGGACTATACGGGATGGGCGATTCCGTCAATGTTACCAGCGACTCAATGAGCCCAAGCTTGATCATGAGGTCTTGATCACCACGGCTTTTGATTGACCCGCGCATACCCGCGCCCGGATAATCCGCCCGCACTTCGTCGGGGTGTGGCGCAGCCTGGTAGCGCATCTGCTTTGGGAGCAGAGGGTCGCAGGTTCGAATCCTGTCGCCCCGACCATTTATTTGAGTGACTTGCGCCTTGGTGCGAGTCGCGGCCACGTTCGCGGTATCGACATCCCGCAGTTTCGGGCGCCGATGTATTGGTGTCCATCGGTGTGGGAGCGGCGATCGCGGGATCTCGGGGCAGACCTGAGGCCGGGTGATATGTTTCGGTGGCGAACGTCTCCCGAATCAGTAGCGATGGGGCCATCAGCTGCGCGGTCCGGGGGGGCTTGGCCGGTTCCGGTTCTGGAAGCAGCGCGCTGTGCCTATAATCACGCGCCCGCCGGCGCCCGACCGGGTGCACCGCCGCCCAACTTCCTTCTGTCTTCCGACGAATCGTTTTCGAACCCGTGCCAGCCCAGCTTATCGACGGTCGCGCCGTCGCCGCCACTATCCATGAACGCGTTCGGCTTGCCATCGCCGCTCGTGTCGAATCCGGTTTGCGAGCACCGGCGCTGGCCACGGTGCTGGTCGGCGCGGATCCGGCATCTCAGGTGTACGTGCGCAACAAGCGCCAGGCCTGCGCGAAGCTTGGCATTCGCTCGGTGCCCTGCGAACTGCCGGTCAGCGTGTCCCAGGTCGAACTGCTGGCCGAACTCGACCGGCTCAATGCGGACGATTCGATCGACGGCATTCTGGTACAGCTGCCATTGCCGAAGCACCTTGAAGCCAACGCGTTGATCGAGCGCATCCGTCCGGACAAGGATGTGGATGGATTCCATCCGTACAACATCGGTCGCCTCGTGCAGCGCAATCCTGCGCTGCGGCCGTGCACCCCTTTGGGCATCATAGAGCTGCTCAAATCGGTCGGAGAGACCTTCTATGGCCGCCGCGCCGTGGTCGTCGGTGCCTCGAACATCGTCGGACGGCCGATGGCGTTGGAGCTGCTGTTGGCCGGCGTGACGGTGACTGTGGCGCACCGATTCACGCACGATCTCGAGCATTTCGTACGCGACGCCGACATCGTGGTGGTCGCGGTCGGCAAGCCGGGGCTGGTCCGCGGGGAATGGGTACGCGAAGGCGCGACCGTGATCGATGTGGGCATGAACCGTCTGGAGGACGGCAGTCTGGTCGGGGATTGCGAATTCGAGGCGGCACGCCGCCGCGCCGCCTTCATTACGCCCGTGCCCGGCGGGGTGGGGCCGATGACGGTGGCGATGCTGATGCAGAACACGCTGGTCGCCGCAGAACGGCGGCAGGCCTAGATCAGGCATTGTCGCTTGAATATTAGTATTTGAATTACTGTCGTCCATTGGTGGAATTTGCAGGCGGGGAAGCTTTGAAGCTTTCCTGAAATCGCAGCCCGTCAGTTCGAGGAAGGCTAGCGGACACTTGCCAAGGAATTGACGATCCGCTCATCGCGATGGTACCGCGCTTGTTGCGGTGCAGAGCGGCGTTCATAATTCGCCGGCATCAAGATCGTCGGCACCCATCCGCATCGGAGCGGGTGCCACCGGTCAAAAAGCGGATTGGCCGCAGCGGCTTGGTGTTTTTGGACTATTCGGTGCGGGGGCGAATCTCGGGTCCACGGCGGCAAAGCAGGCGTCCTGCTGACATGTTCGGGCGTCAGGCTCCTATAAAAATGACCAATGCCAAGATTTCCTAGGGGGACAAAATCGATGAGGCAAGCGCTGCTGGGGATCGCCTCCATCGCGTTGTCCGGCTCTGCGTGGGCGACCACCAGTTTGAGCGAGGCGCTGGATCAGGCCTTGCAGTACGCGCCGGCGGTCGTCTCATCCGAGGCGCAGTTTCTGGCCGACCGCGAGCTGGCCGAGCAGGAGCGTTCCAACCGGCGGCCCAGCATTTCGGCGATCGGCGGTGCGGCCTACGCACACACCGAATCGGATGGCGTGTTCGGCGGCTCCGAAGATGACTATCCAAGTTGGTCGGCGAGCCTGCAGTTGCGCCAACCATTGTTCCGTCTGGACTGGTCGGCTCAGGGCGACCGGGCCACGGCCTACGAGGCTCAGGCGCAGGCCAGCTACGACGAGCGCACGCTGGCGATCATGTCTGAGGTGGCGACGGCCTATTTCGATGTTCTGCTGGCGGAAGACGGACTGAATCTGGCGCAAAGTGAAGCCGCTGCGATTCGTGAGGCCTTCGAAGACACGCAAAAGCGTCATGACGTGGAACTCGTGCCCGGAACCGACCTGCGCGAGGCCCAGGCCCGCGATGATTTGGCGCAGGCGCGTTTGATCACGGCGAAGCGCGCACTGGAGACGGCGCGTGATGCGCTCGAAACCTTGACCGGTGAGCGCGTCGAAGCCTTGCCCCGGCTGTCGGCCGAGACTGAATTTCCGGCGTTGCAGCCGATGGAGCTGGAGCCCTGGAGGGAACGCGCCCTGGCGACGAGTCCGGCGCTGCGCGGTCAGCGCGAATCGGTCACGATTGCGCGGACCAACCTTAAATCCTCGAAGGCCGCCCGTGCCCCGACGGTGGATATGGTCGCTTCGGCGGGCCGCGACGACAGCAGTGAATACGACTTCGGCCAGACCCAGGACGATGCGCGAATCGGTGTCGAACTCAATGTTCCGATCTATGCGGGCGGCATCAACGCCAGCCAGATCCGGCAGGCGGACGCGCGTTATCGCGCCGCGCAGGCAGAATTGCGACGCTTGGAGTTGAGCATCCGGCAGGAGGTACGCCGCCTGTTCGGCGATGTCGAAACCGGCTACGTGGAAGCGAAGGCCTATGTTCGTGCACTGGATTCGGCGCGGGTGGCGGAGACCGCCACTCAGAACGGCTACGATGCCGGCACCCGTACGATCACCGACGTGCTGGAAGCGCGATCCTCCGTGGTCGAGGCTCAGCGCAACCTCAACCAGACGCGCTATCAGCTGCTGCTGAACATACTGCAACTCAAGCAGGTGGTCGGTGTACTCAGGCGCCAGGATTTCGTCGAGGTCGACCGTCTGCTGGTCAACAACACGCCATCGCCGTAAGGCATCGCGGCAGAACATGAATCGAAAGGTGTATCAGACATGACCAAGCGGATGATCATCATGCTGACGATCGTCGTCGTGCTGTTCGGCGGGTTGTTCGCATTGAAGTTCGTGATTGGCAAGGGGGTGCAGGAATTCTTCGACAACATGCAGCAGCCGCCGGTGACGATCACCACGGCGCGTGCTGAGAGAGCAATCTGGCCCAACGAGCTGACCGCGGTGGGAACGATCGTGGCGGTCAATGGCATCAACGTGACCACCGAGGTCGCAGGCCAGGTCAAGTCGATCGCCTTCGAGTCCGGCGCGCAGGTCAAGGCCGGGCAGGTGCTGGTGCAGCTCGACGTCAGTTCAGAGTCCGCGTCGCTGGAAAACCTGCGCGCGCAGTCCAAACTCAGCGAAACCAGCCTCAAGCGTATAGAGCGGCTCTACAAACTGGATACGCTCTCCAAATCCGATCTGGAGCAGGCTCAGGCGACGCATGACTCGGCGCAGGCCCAGGTGCGTGCCCAGCAGGCGATGATCGACAAGAAGACCATCCGGGCGCCGTTCGACGGTGAACTCGGCATCCGCCGCATCAATCTCGGTGAGTATCTCGATCCGGGCGCGGCGATCGTGCCGCTGCAGTCGCTGGACCCGGTGTATGTGGACTTCACGATGCCGGAACGTTACCTGTCCCAGCTTCAGGCCGGATACGAGGTGACCGTCCGCATCGACGCCTTCGAAGACATGAGCTTCACCGGCAAGGTCGTCGCCATCGAGCCGCAGGTGGACGTGTCGACGCGCAATTTCAAGCTGCGCGCGCGGCTGCCGAATCCGGACGGCCGGCTGCGTCCAGGCGCCTTCGCCGATGTCGCGGTCACATTGCCGGGGCAGAACCAGGTGATCGAGCTGCCCAAGAACGCGATCGCCTACAGCCCCTACGGAAACACGGTTTACATCGTGCAGGCGAAGTCGGGCCAGTCAGCCGGGGAGGGCGATGAACCCGTGCCCGAAGACGTTTTCACGGTGCGTGAACGTTTCGTCAAGACCGGTGAGGCACGTGGCGACTTCATCGCCGTGACGGATGGACTTGAGGGTGGGGAAGAGGTGGCCGCCACCGGGCTGTTCCGCCTGCACAGTGGCTCTGCGGTCAAGATCGACAACAGCGACAAGCCGGAGCCCACGCTCACGCCTGATCCCGCAGATTCCTGAGGCCGCATCCGTCATGGCCTTTACCGATACCTTCATCAAGCGGCCGGTCCTGGCGACAGTCGTCAGTCTGGTGATTCTGCTGCTGGGCCTGCGCTCGGCAACCGATCTGAGCGTGCGGCAGTTCCCGGAAATCCAGAACGCGCAGATTTCGATCACCACGACCTATGTCGGCGCCGACGCCGATCTGGTCGAAGGCTTCATCACGACACCGCTGGAACGTGAAATCGCCTCGGCGGAAGGCATCGACTATCTGGTGTCTTCGAGTCGTCAGAGCGTCAGCACGATCAACGCCTACCTTCGTCTGGACACCGATCCGGGCGAAGCGTTGACGCAGATTTCCACCAAGGTCAACAAGCTGCGCAACGAGCTGCCTGAAGGCTCGGAGGACCCGGTCGTGCAGTTGGCGGAAAGCGCTGACACGGCGTCCATGTACCTGTCGTTCTACAGCGACGTGCTGGCCGAAAACGAGGTGACCGACTACGTGTTGCGTGTGGTCGAACCGCAGTTGACCACCCTGGAAGGAATTCAACGCGCCAATGTGCTCAGTTCCCGCCAGTTCGCGATGCGAATCTGGCTGCAGCCGCAACGTCTTGCCGCCTTCAACCTGACGGCGGGTGATGTGCGCCAGGCGCTGCAGACCAACAACTTTCTGGCGGCTGTTGGCCAGACCAAGGGCAGCTACGTCCAGGTCAATCTGACGGCCAATACCGATCTGCGCACTGCGGAGGAATTCCGCCAGCTCGCGATTCGCTCGGACGGCAGTTCCATCGTGCGACTGGGCGATGTCGCACGCGTCGAACTCGGCGCCGAGGACCACAACACGCTCTCGTTCTGGAACGGAGATCGCGCCACCTTCATCGGTATTGAGGTGGCGCCCGACGCCAACGTGCTCGATGTGATGAAGCGCGTACGCGATGTGTGGCCAAGCATCGTCGATCAGCTTCCGGAAGGGATGAGCGGCACGGTCGCCTACGACGCAACCGAGTACATCGAAGACGCGATTGACGAGGTGATCAGCACACTGATCGAAGCGGTGCTGATCGTGGTGATCGTGATCTACCTTTTCCTGGGCTCGATTCGCAGCGTCCTGATCCCGGCCGTAACGGTGCCGCTGTCGCTGGTCGGGACTCTGTTCATGATGTTGCTGTTCGGCTTCTCGATCAATTTGCTGACGCTGCTGGCGATGGTCCTGGCGATCGGCATGGTGGTGGACGACGCGATCATCGTTCTGGAGAACGTGTATCGGCATGTCGAAGACGGCATGAAGCCGTTCGATGCGGCGATCAAGGGCGCGCGCGAATTGGTGGGGCCGATCGTGGCAATGACGATCACCCTGGTCGCGGTGTACCTGCCGATCGGCTTTCTGGGAGGGCTCACGGGCAAGCTGTTCACCGAATTCGCGTTCACGCTCGCCGGCAGCGTGTTGCTGTCCGGCGTGGTGGCGCTGACCTTGTCACCGATGATGTGCGCCAAGCTGCTCAAGGCGCGGCGGCCGGAAGAGGAGCAAAAGGGCTTTGCCGCCTTCCTCGACCGCAATTTCGAGCGCCTGCGGTTGCGCTATCGCAGTTCAGTGTCGAGCATGCTCGATACCAAGATCGTCGTCGCGATATTCGGTGCCGTCGTCTTGGTGTCTTGCTACTTCCTGTTCGTGTCGGCGCCGTCGGAGTTGGCACCGGCCGAGGACAGCGGGTTCGCGGTGTCGGTGATGGAAACCGACCCGTTTGCCACGATCGACTACTTCGGAAAGTACGCGCAGGACTGGAGCGAGCGGCTGAAGCAGCAACCGGCCATTGACCGCTTCTTCATGGTCACCGGCTTCGGGGGGATGAACAACAACTCCGGATTCACCGGCATCATGCTCAAGTCGTACGATCAGCGTGATGTGTCAACGACCGACCTGGTCAACAACGCGCTGCAGGTGGCGGGCAGCCAGGTTCCCGGCATGCAGGTGCAGACCTTTCAGCCGCCGTCGCTGCCGACCGCAGGGCAGGGCATTCCGATCGAGTTCGTGATCGGCACCACGCAGTCGCAGCGAGTTCTCTACGATGTGGTGCAGGACGTATTGAGCAAGGCGCGCGAGAGCCGCAAGTTCATATTCATCGATTCGAACCTCAAGTACGACCGTCCACAGACGCGCGTGGAAATCGACCGCGACAAGGCGGCGGCCCTGGGTCTGGACATGACACAGATCGGTGGCGATCTGGCGAGCCTGCTGTCCGGCGGTTACGTCAATCGCTTTTCGATGGAGAATCGCAGCTACAAGGTGATTCCGCAGGTCGAGCGTGCCAAGCGTCTGAATTCCGATCAGCTCGAGGACTACTACACGCGGGCGCGTGACGGCTCCCTGGTGCCGCTATCCACCTTCGCCACCTTGAGCCATTCCGTACAGCCGCAGGTGCTGAATCGGTTTCAACAGCTCAATGCGGCAACGGTGTCCGGCATGCAACGCCCCGGCATCGCGATCGGTGATGCGATTGCGACGCTGGAGCAGATCGCGCGCGAGACGATCCCGTCCGGTTTTTCGATCGACTATGCTGGTCAGTCGCGTCAGTTCAAGAACGAGGGTTCGGCCTTGCTGCTGACCTTCGCCTTCGCGATCATCATCATCTACCTGGTGCTCGCGGCGCAGTTCGAATCATTCCGCGATCCGGTCATCATGTTGGTGACGGTGCCGATGTCGATTTGCGGCGCGCTGATCTTCATCAATTTGTTGGGCCTTTTCTGGGTGCCGGGCGCGTCGATCAATATCTACACGCAGGTGGGCCTGGTGACGCTGATCGGCGTGATCGCCAAGCATGGCATCCTGATCGTGGAGTTCGCCAACCAGCTTCAGGTGCAAGGCTACGACAAGCGCAAGGCGATCGAGGAAGCCGCTTCGATTCGTCTGCGACCGATTCTGATGACCACGGCCGCGCTGGTGATCGCGATGGTGCCGCTGCTGATCGCCAGCGGTGCCGGAGGCGTGTCGCGCTTCGCGATGGGACTGACGATTGCCAGTGGCATGACCGTAGGCACCCTGTTCACGCTGTACGTGGTGCCGACGATGTACATGTATCTGGGCAGCGATCACAGTGCAGCTGAAGCTTGAGTGGCTTGCCGGCATCCATTGTTAAGGTGCGGGTGATGGTATCGGCTCTGCGATAAGCGCAAACGTTCCGCCATTACCGGCGCGCGCTGTCACGCGGTGGGTGCCCATCATTCCGGGACCCCGCCTTTCTGGAACCCGGAATTCACGCGAGGTCTCGGGCCGCTAAGTGGATTCCGAATCAGGTCCGCAGCCGTCCGGAACGACGGCAATGGAGTGCACTGCAACCGACCCGGGCGAGAACCCAAAAAGAAGCCCCGCCGGGACGGGGCTTCCCACATCATCAGGACGAACTATTCGCCGAGAATTTTCAGCTCGACACGCCGATTGAGCTCGCGTCCCTCGTCGCTGTCGTTGTCGGCAATCGGTGAGGACTCGCCATGACCTGCCGTGCTCATGCGGGCCTCGTCGACACCGCGTCCGGTCAGGTACTCCTTGACGGCGATCGCCCGCTGTTCGGAGAGCTTCTGGTTGTAGCTGTCGCTGCCACGGCTGTCGGTGTGTCCGCCGATCTCGACCTCCATGTCCGATTGCGACAGCAGGGTGTCGGCCACGCCATCGAGAATCACCTTCGCGTTGGCGGTGAGGCGCGCTTCGTCGAATTCGAAGGTGACACCGCGCAGCACCACGACATCGCCGCTGGCACAGCCGCTTTCGTCCACCGGTTCGCCGGGGAACGGTGCGCGGCAGCTGCTCAGGGCGCAGCCGGTCTCGTTGACGACGGTGCCCGGCGGGGTGTCCGGACACTGGTCGATGCGGTCGACCACGCCATCGCCATCCGAATCGAGTTCGCAACCATAGTCGTCCACGAGGGCGCCCTTGGGCGTGTTCGGGCACTTGTCGGTGTCGTTGGGAACGCCGTCGCCATCGCTGTCGACGTCGACCACCTGAACCGGTTCGGGTGCGGGCTCTTCCACATCCGGATAGTGGCCGAGCGGAAACTGCAGGCCGATATTGAAGACGCCGTCATAGAAGGCATTGTCGCCGCCACGGCCGGCAAACTCGTTTTCGTGCGAATCCATGCGGTAGCGCGCCTCGACGCGCAAAGACGCGCCATTGAGGTCGTTTCCCAGCGAAAACAGGTAGCCAAGACCGGCGTCGCCCACAGTGCTGTCGTAGTTGTGATTGCAGCTGGCCAGGCCGGTTTGAATTTCGCACGGTGCGTCGTCGGTCTGGCCGTAGTAGGCCGCGATGATGCCGTACAGCCCGGGCAGGCTCCGCATCGGGAACACCATGGCGCCGAGGCCGATGCCCTTGAAGTCGGCCTTGTCGGTATTGCCGGACACGTCGTAGTCCGACTCGAAGGAGTTGAAGAAGCCGGTGAGTTCGACGTTGAGACCGTAGGTCAGCGGTATGCCGAAGCTGAGCTGTGCGCCGAGTCCATCTTCGGTGAGACGATCACCATCGGCGACCGCGTACGAGAACATCGGTGCCACGTAGGCGCGCTGGTCGCGATCGGCCTGTGCCGGCGAGGCGACCAGGGCCGCGAGCATGCTCGCGGCCAGAATGAATTTTGTGTATGAGCCTGCCCAGGACTGCATTTGTCCTTTTTTCATAGCCTCTCCCGTGAGCGTTTGCGCCTGGCGTTTGCCAGCCGGAACTATAGCAGCGCCGCCGGCTTGCATTACACTGCGCGCCCCGTAAATCCTAGACCGTCGGACTGGGTCCGTCGTGACATTACGAGCGTTCCATGGAAATCAACCCGATCAAGAGTGAGATTACGGCCCTGCAGGAGCGCTTTGCGCAACTGCGGGGCTATCTTTGAGTACGACCTGAAGCGTGACCGGCTCGTCGAAGTCGATGCGGAACTTGAGCAACCCGATGTGTGGAGCGACCCCGAACGCGCGCAGGCGCTCGGCAAGGAACGCGCACGCCTGGTGGGCATCGTCGAGCCGATCAACCAGGCCGCCGGCGGCCTGAGCGATGCGGCCGAGCTGTTGGCGATGGCCGCGGCGGAAAACGACGAGGCGACCGTCGAGGAGGTGGCGCGAGATGTCGCCCACTATCGCAAGCAGGCCGACGATCTCGAATTCCGGCGCATGTTTTCCGGCGAGATGGACGAGGCCAATGCGTATGTCGACATCCAGTCCGGTTCCGGCGGCACCGAGGCGCAGGACTGGGCTGACATGCTGCTGCGCATGTATCTGCGCTGGGCCGACGATCATGAATTCAAGGTCGAAGTGCTGGAACGCTCGGACGGTGAAGTCGCGGGGCTCAAGAGCGCGGCGCTGTTTATCGAGGGGCCGTATGCCTATGGCTGGTTGCGCACCGAATCCGGCGTGCATCGCCTGGTCCGCAAGTCGCCGTTCGATTCGGGTGCACGTCGGCACACCTCGTTTGCCGGGGTCTACGTGTCTCCGGAAGTCGACGACAGCATCGATATCGAAATCAACCCGGCGGATCTAAGAGTCGATACCTATCGTTCATCCGGCGCTGGCGGCCAGCACGTCAACAAGACCGAATCGGCGATCCGCATCACCCACGGCCCCACCGGCATTGTCGTGGCCTGTCAGACCGAACGCTCCCAGCACCAGAACCGCGATCGCGCGATGAAGATGCTGAAGGCAAAAATGTTCGAGCAGGAGATGCAGAAGCGCAACGCCGAAAAGCAGCGCATCGAAGACGCCAAGACCGACATCGAGTGGGGTTATCAGATCCGTTCCTACGTGCTCGACCAGTCGCGCATCAAGGATCTGCGAACCGGACTGGAAATTTCAGATACGCAGCGCGTGCTCGACGGCGACCTCGACCGTTTCATTGAGGAAAGTCTCAAGCAGGGCCTGTAAGACTCGTGGAAAATTTCCGCAAAACGACGCAGACATGACCGACGACACCAAGCCGCAAGACGAAAACTTTCTGATCGCCCAGCGCCGCGACAAGCTGGACAAGCTGCGCGCAGAAGGGCGGGCCTATCCGAACGGCTATCGCCGCGACGCCACGGCGGACTACCTGCATGGCGCCTACGGCGAGTGCTCGGCCGAGGCCCTGGAGGCGGGTGCGTACAGCTTCGCGATCGCCGGCCGCCTGATGGCCAAGCGCATCATGGGCAAGGCCAGTTTCGCCTCCGTTCAGGACGGATCGGGCCGCATACAGGCCTTCCTGCAGCGCGACCTGCTGGGCCAGGAGATCTACGCGGACTTCAAGACCTGGGACATCGGCGACATCATCGGCGTGCGCGGCAGCCTCATGAAAACCAGGACCGGCGAGCTGTCCGTGCGTGCCGAGTCGATCGAACTGCTGAGCAAGAACCTGCGCCCGCTACCCGAGAAATGGGCCGGCCTGACCGATACCGAAACCCGTTATCGCCAGCGCTACGTCGACCTGATCATCAATCCGGAGGTCCGCGAGACTTTCGTCAAGCGTAGCCAGATCGTGCGTTTCATCCGCCAGTTCATGGATGCGCTTGGTTTCCTCGAAGTGGAAACGCCGATGTTGCAGCCGATTCCCGGTGGTGCCACGGCACGTCCGTTCATGACACATCACAACGCGCTCGATCGCGACCTGTACCTGCGCATCGCGCCGGAGCTCTATCTCAAGCGGCTGATCGTGGGCGGTCTGGAACGGGTCTACGAAATCAATCGAAATTTCCGCAACGAGGGCATGTCGATCCGGCACAACCCCGAGTTCACGATGCTCGAGTTCTACCAGGCCTATGCGGACTTTCGCGAGTTGATGGACCTGATCGAGAACATGGTGCGAGATGTGGCGCTGAGCGTCTGCGGCAGTGCCAAGCTGAGCTGCCAGGGGCGCGAGTACGATCTGGCGACGCCGTTTCTGCGTTTGTCGATGAAGGACGCGGTGATGCGCTTCAACCCGGAGCTGGACGCGGATCGGCTTGAGGAGCGCGGTTATCTCGCCGATGTGGCCCAGCGCCTCGGCCTTGAGGTCAAGGCCGGCCATGGCTTCGGCAAGCTGTTGACGGAAATCTTCGAAAAGACCGTCGAGTCCAAGCTCATGGACCCGACTTTCATCACCGAATATCCGGCCGAGGTGTCACCGTTGGCACGCCGCAATGACGAGCAACCCTCGATCACCGACCGATTCGAATTCTTCATCGGCGGACGGGAATTGGCCAATGGATTTTCCGAGCTGAACGACCCCGACGATCAGGCCGCACGATTCCGCGAGCAGGTCGATGCCAAGGATGCCGGCGACGATGAAGCGATGTTCTACGACGCCGACTACGTGCGCGCCCTGGAATACGGCATGGCGCCGACCGCCGGCGCGGGCCTGGGCATCGACCGGCTGGTAATGTTCCTCACCGACAGTCCCTCGATCCGCGACGTGCTGCTGTTCCCGCAGATGCGGCCCGAAAGCTGAGAACAGAGATAACGAAAGCCTCGACGGTAACCCAAGGCCTCCCCGCTGTTTTCGCCTCACGCCGCCAAGCCGCCAATCAGCCATTGCCCTCGGTGACATTGCGCGGCGAGTATTCATAGGCAAGCGCATGGCGTAGCGGCCCCTGCGCGGTGCATAGTTGGGCGGATTCCGCGTGCGAGATCTGCAGCACGGCGGAGGCGCAGACTTCGCCATCCGGCAGGACCACCGAATCGACGACTTCACCGACCGCAGGACCGTCCGGGCTGCCGTCGTGGATGCTGGTGCCGGGCGACAGCAATTGTTCTGCCCGGATCAGGTACATCCGGCGCTTTACCGCGCCGAGATAGTGCACGCGTGCCACCACTTCCTGGCCGGTGTAGCAGCCCTTGTTGTAGTCGATGCCACCGATCTGGTCGAGGTTGGCCATCTGCGGCACGAAATGGTCCTGGGTCTCCGGATAGACCACCGGTGTGCCGGAAAAGATATCCGAGATTCGCCATTCGGTATCGCCGCCGGGAACGGGCGCTTCGTCACCGGCGTCTTCGTTGGGCGTGCGCAGGCGGTAGACCGAGAATCTCGGCAGATCGTCCCAGCGCCGCATGAAACTCACGTTCTCGAAGGTCAGCGTACCGAAGGCTTCACGCGGCAGATGAAGCTCGCGGGCGATGCGCGGCAGGCGCTTCTGATCGGCGCCGCCGAGTGCGTAGATCGTGAAGCGGTTCGACACGTCCTCCAGAGTCACCTTGGAGCGCAGCACGAACATCTTGAGGCGGGTGAGCGTCGGCGTCACCAGCGATCCCGGCATTTCAAGATAGATGCCGTGAGGACGAACGAACGCATGAATCACCGCGAGCATGCGGCCCTTGGGACTGTTGAGGCTGGTGATCTGGCCCCGGGTCTCGCTGAGGCGTCGGACATCGTTGCTGAGTTGGCCCTGCAGGAAGGAGACGGCATCATCTCCCGCCACACGAATCAGTCCGAGATCGTGCAGGGGACGGCAGTGAACACGGATATAGTCGAGCATGCCGTTCAAATTTTAACGCCTCCAGGACATCCAAAGACAGGGTTCGAACACGATCTTCGTTGCGGTGTGGTGACGGAATTTGTCAAACTACCGCGCCTTCTCCAGATCGTATCGATGAATTCCGAAAGCAAAAAGGATGCAGGGGACGAGAGCCGCAAGCTCTCGATCATCGTGCAGACGCCTGTCCAGGGACCAGAAGCCGGGATCGAGAAGCCGTCACGTCCCCGTGAAATCGGCGGACGCAAGGACGGGACCGAACCAACACGGTTTGGTGATTGGGAGAAAAAAGGCCGCTGTATCGATTTCTGATCGATACTGTTCAGCGGTTCGCGGGGCATGCGAACCGAATCCAAAAACCTGACGATTCACGTCCCTTACTTCTGGGAGTCGGAATGAGCGCGAAGTCTGCACAGACGAGCCGGCCGCTGTCACCGTTCATGCTCGGGCCTTATTACAAGCCCCAATTGACGTCCATGCTGTCGATCACGCATCGCCTGACGGGCGTTGCCCTGTCGGTCGGTACGATCTTTCTGGTGGCCTGGCTGATGGCTGCTGCCGCCGGCGAACAAAGCTATGCCGCATTCAGCGAATGCGCGTCCGCCTGGTACGGGCAGATCATTCTGATCGGTTTCACCTGGGCGCTGAGCTTCCATCTGTGCAACGGTCTGCGCCACCTGTGGTGGGATCTCGGCCGCGGTTTCGATCTCAAGACCGTCTACGCGACCGGCTATGCCGTCGTCATTGTCTCCATCGTGCTGACAGCCAGCGTCTGGCTCGTCGCCTGTTGTCTCTGAGGGGCCGTCCATGAGCATTCGTTCTCCGCTTTCGCGTGCGCGCGGCCTCGGCAGCGCCAAGGATGGTGTGCAGCACTGGTGGGTGCAGCGTGTCTCCGCCGTGGCCCTGGTACCGCTGGTGATCTGGTTCATGTACAGCGTGGCCGGCATGTCCGATGCGCCCTATCTGGAGTTCGTGTCCTGGGTGCGTCAACCCTGGGTCACGGTGCTGCTGGTGCTGTTCATCGGCACGACGCTGTATCACTCCGCCCTGGGGCTGCAGGTGGTGCTTGAGGACTACGTGTCCGGCGAATTCAAGAAAATCGCCAGCATCATCGCCGTCAAGCTGGCCTGCGCGGTGCTTGCCGTCGCCGCCATCTTCGCCGTTCTGAAAATTGCGTTCGGGAGCATTTGATGTCCGCTTACGAGATCGTTGATCACAAATACGATGTCATCGTTGTCGGCGCCGGCGGCGCCGGGCTTCGCGCCACCGTCGGCCTGTCACAGGCTGGTCTGAAAACCGCCAATATCACCAAGGTGTTCCCGACACGCAGCCACACCGTGGCGGCGCAGGGCGGCATTTCCGCTGCGCTCGCCAACATGGGCGAGGACGACTGGCGCTGGCACATGTACGACACCGTCAAGGGCTCGGACTGGCTCGGCGACCAGGACGCGATCCAGTACATGTGTCGTGAGGCGATTCCGGCGATCATCGAACTCGAACACTGGGGCGTACCGTTTTCGCGTACCGAAGAAGGCAAGGTCTACCAGCGTCCGTTCGGCGGCATGACCACGCACTACGGCGAAGGCACCGCGCAGCGCACCTGTGCCGCGGCCGACCGTACCGGTCACGCCATGCTGCACGCGATGTACCAGCAGTCGCTGAAAGCGCGTGCCGAGTTCTTCGTCGAGTATTTCGCGATCGACCTGCTGACCGACACCGACGGTAGCGTGCATGGCGTGCTCGCCTGGGATCTGTCGACCGGCCAGCTGCACCGTTTCCGTGCGCAGACGGTGATTCTGGCCACCGGCGGCTATGGTCGCGCCTTCTTCTCGGCGACCTCGGCGCATACCTGCACCGGCGACGGTGGCGGCATGGCGCTGCGCGCCGGCATTCCGCTGCAGGACATGGAATTCGTGCAGTTCCACCCGACCGGCATCTACGGTTCCGGCTGTCTGATCACCGAAGGTGCGCGCGGCGAGGGCGGCTATCTCACCAATTCCGAGGGTGAGCGTTTCATGGAGCGCTACGCGCCGAACCGCAAGGATCTGGCCTCACGCGATGTGGTGTCGCGCGCCATGACCATCGAGATCGGCGAAGGGCGCGGCGTCGGTCCGGACAAGGACCACATCCATCTGCACCTCGAACACCTCGGCCCCGAAGTGCTGCACGAGCGCCTGCCGGGCATCTCCGAGACCGCCCGCGTGTTTGCCGGCGTCGATGTGACCAAGGAGCCGATTCCGGTGTTGCCGACGGTGCACTACAACATGGGCGGCGTCCCGGCCAACTTCAACGGTGAAGTGGTGACCTGCACGGACGGTCAGAACGACACCGTGATTCCGGGCCTGATGGCGGTCGGCGAAGCGGCCTGCGTTTCGGTGCACGGCGCCAATCGACTGGGCTCGAACTCGCTGCTGGACCTGGTGGTGTTCGGTCGCGCCGCGGCACTGCATGCGGCCAGGATCGTCAAGCCGGGCGGTGCGCACAAGAACATCTCCAAGGACTCCGAGGAGCGGGCGCTGGCCCGGTTCGACGCGCTGCGTCACTCCAAGGGTTCCACGTCCACCTCGACGATCCGCAGCAACATGCAGCGCACCATGCAGAATCATGCGGCCGTGTTCCGCACCGGTGAGTCGCTGTCCGAAGGCATCGAGAAGCTCAAGGACGTGATCGGCTCGTTCTCGGACGTGAAGCTGGCCGATTCCTCGATGGTCTGGAACTCGGACCTCGTCGAGACGCTGGAGCTGGACAACCTGCTCGGCCAGGCCCTGGTCACGATCAGCTCGGCGGGCAACCGGCTGGAATCGCGCGGCGCACACGCGCGCGAAGACTATCCGGACCGCAACGATGAATCCTGGATGAAGCATTCGCTGGCCTGGCGTACCAGTGCCACGGACGTGAAGATCGATTTCCGGCCGGTGCACATGTACACGCTGGACGATGAAACCGAAGTGGTACCGCCCAAGGCCCGCGTCTACTGATCGAAGGGACCGCGCGCGATGGGGCGAATCCTGCTGCTGCTGGTCGTGCTCGCCGCCGTGCTGGTCGGCGGTTTCGTCGCGCTGCCGTTTCTGAGTCTGTCCAGGCTCAGTGCGGCGATCGAGTCCGGTGACACCGCCAAGCTGGACGCGGTGGTGGACTTTGAAACGCTGCGCCAGAACCTGCGGGCTCAGGCCCGGCGCAGGATCGACGAGCGCAGCGAGGACAAGCCCCTCGGCGCCCTGCGCTCCGTTGTCGCGGGCCGGATCGCCGAGTACAAGCTGGAACAGGCGAGCACGCCCGAGGGCATGATCGAGATGGCCTGTCGCGACAGCGCGTCCGGTGACGCCACACGGGGCTGCCCGCTCGATGGAGAGTTTCTCGGCGCCGCTTTCGAGTCGAGTTCAGAGTTTTCGGCACGCGTCTTGCCCGCCAGTGGCAAACCGTACCGCTTGGTAATGCGACGTCAGGGCCTGCATTGGTCGCTGGTGGACATAGAATCGATGGCCGATGCCGACGAGCACGCGATGTGGCGTGGCGCGGCCGGCCGATACAGCTAGGAGTGGTCATGGCTCAGTTTTCCCTGCCGAAAAATTCCAAGGTTCAGAAGGGCAAGCATTTTCCGGCACCCGAGGGCGCCACGAATGTGCGCAGCTTCAAGATCTACCGCTATGACCCGGACAGCGGCAGCAATCCCACGGTCGATGTCTACGATATCGATATGGATGCCTGCGGCCCGATGGTTCTCGATGCCCTGATCAAGATCAAGAACGAGATCGACGCCACACTGACCTTCCGCCGCTCCTGCCGCGAGGGCATCTGTGGTTCCTGTGCGATGAACATCGACGGCACCAACACCCTGGCCTGTCTGAAGGGCTGCGACGAGGTCAAGGGCGAAGTCGCGATCTATCCGCTGCCGCACATGCCGGTGATCAAGGACCTGGTGCCGGACATGACGCACTTCTATGCGCAGTACGAATCGATCGAGCCCTGGCTCAAGACCGACACCCCGGCGCCGACGCGCGAGCGCCTGCAGACCAAGGAAGATCGCGAACTGCTGGATGGTCTCTACGAGTGCATACTCTGTGCCTGTTGCTCGACCAGCTGCCCGAGCTACTGGTGGAACGGTGATCGCTATCTCGGCCCGGCGATACTGCTGCAGGCCTACCGCTGGCTGGTGGACTCGCGTGACGAGGCCACCGGCGAACGGCTCGATCAGCTCGAGGATCCGTTCAAGCTGTATCGCTGCCACACGATCATGAACTGCGCCAAGACCTGCCCCAAGGGTCTGAACCCGGCGCGCGCGATCGCCGAAACCAAGAAGATGCTGGTCGAGCGTCGCGGCTGAGATTGCTGGGACGCCTTTGAAGAGCGCTGTACTCGCGCAGAGACGCGAAGGCGCAAGGATAGGCTTGCAGACCCAATAAGCTCTTGATGTTCCTTGCGCCTTCGCGTCTCTGCGCGAGCCCATAAGTTGTGTGGCTACCGACTCTTGCGCTGCTTGATGCGTATGCGGATCGCTTTCTGCCCGGTGGCACCCACCGTCTGCACGTCCACCTCCAAAACCCCCAGCGCCTTGGCGAGTTCGCCGAGCTTCTTGTAGCCATAGTTGCGCGGGTCGAAGTCCGGCGCCTGGTTGGCGATATGGCTGCCCACGGCACCCAGCGTCGCCCAGCCTTCGTCATCACCGTTGGCATCCAGCGCGTCGCGGAACAGGCGGACCAGGCGCGCGTCGCGCTTGAGCGAGGCGCTGTCCTTGCGCTTGGGTTGCGCGTCCTGATCGTCGTCGTCCAGTTCTGGCGCGGACAGCACGTCCACGTAGATGAACTTGTCGCAGGCCGAGACGAAGGCCGTCGGCGTCTTGCGCTCGCCGAAGCCGTAGACCGTGAGTCCTGCTTCCCGGATCCGCGAGGCGAGGCGCGTGAAGTCGCTGTCGCTGGAGATCAGGCAGAAACCGTCGAAGCGGTCGGTGTAGAGCAGGTCCATGGCGTCGATGATCATCGCGCTGTCCGTGGCGTTCTTGCCGACGGTATAGCGGAACTGCTGGATCGGCTGGATCGCATGCACCGCGAGCCCGTCCTTCCATCCACGCAGATTCGGCAGCGTCCAGTCGCCGTAGATGCGCTTGACGCTGGCCAGGCCGTACTTGGCGATTTCGGCCAGCAGACGCTCGATCAATGAAGGCTGGGCATTGTCGGCATCGATCAGGACGGCGAGGCGGGCTTGCTGTGTTTGCGTGTTGTTCATCGCAGCTTCCGGCTGGGCGCGTACAGCCGGGCCGGGACGACGGGCTGCTATGATTCGCGCTCTTGTTTGACGACCCGGACACTATGCACGAATCGCAGATTCGCTGGCGCCTGCGGCGCGGCATGAAGGAGCTGGACGTGCTGCTGACACGCTGGTTCGACAACCAATGGTCGCAGGCCCGGGCCAGCGAGCGTGCGGCGTTCGTCGATCTTCTGGCCTGTGAGGATCCCGACATCTGGTCCTGGCTGATGGGGTATTCGCAACCGCCGCAGGGGCCTCTGGCCGATGCCATCGCCGGGCTTCGCCGATAGCCTGGAACTGCGTCCAGGGCGCTCGGCCGGACTTCATCGCTTTTTGTGGGTGCTGCACGCACTGGCGCTGATGATTCTGCCGCTGGCGATGCAGCGCGGTCCGGCGATGCTGGTTGTGGCCGGCGCGATTGGCGCCTCGTGGTGGTTGAGTCGCCGTCACCCGGCCTTCGGTGCCGGACCTCGGGCCCTGGTCCGCATGATCTGGCACCCCGATGGCCGCTGGACCGTGTACGCCGCAGCTGACCGGCATGACGGGGTGCGCTTGCGCGGTGACAGCCTGATTCGCGGACCGTTGCTGATCCTGCGTTTCGAGGACGCCGAATCGCACTGCTGTCTGGGAACACGCATTCTGCTCGGCGACGAGTTGCCGCCGGAACAACTGCGGCGCCTGCACGCGCGCCTGTCCGTGGTCTAGTGCGAAACGATCGGCTCAGCCGTGCTTGAGGATGCGACCTTTCTCGCGGGCCCAGTCGCGCTCCTTCACGTCCGCGCGCTTGTCGTGCTGTTTCTTGCCCTTGGCCAGACCGATCTGCAATTTGGCGCGGCCGCGCGTCCAGTGCATGTCCAGCGGCACCAGCGTATAGCCGGCACGCTCGACCTTGCCCATCAGCTTGGACAGCTCATGATCGTGCAGCAGCAGCTTGCGGCTGCGTGTGGCATCCGTCACCACATGGGTCGAGGCTGACAGCAGGGGCGTGATGTGCGCGCCCACCAGCAGCGCCTCGCCGTTGCGGATGATCACGTAGGCTTCGGCGATCTGTCCGCGACCGTCGCGCAGGCTCTTGACCTCCCAGCCCTGCAGCGAGAGTCCGGCCTCGTATTGCTCTTCGATGAAATACTCGTGGCGCGCACGGCGATTGACGACGATCTGCCGTTCGCCCGCGTCCTTGGTCTTTTGGCTCATCGAAAAATTATATGCTTACCGGCGGGTGGCGTGAGGCATCGTCGGTAGGGATGCCCCCGATCGGCCGTGGATCGGCCCGCCCAAAACTCAAGACGCCGCCAACAATCAAAGATTCCAGAGTGCCCATCCGCGAAAGCATCTACGGTTACTGGTCGTCACCGCGTGCCTTTGTATGGGTCTGCGCCGGCGCGACGATCGGGATCGGAAACATGGCGAGGCTGCCCTGGCTGGCGGGTCAGTACGGCGGCGGCGCGTTCCTGATCGCCTACCTGCTGGCGCTGTGCCTGATCGCGCTGCCGATGCTGATCGCCGAATGGCTGGTGGGGCGCTGGACGCGCCCCGATCTGCTCAGCGGTTTCGAACGCCTGGCGCAGGATGCCGGCGGTATGCGCCGGGGCTGGAAGCCGCTCGCGGTGCTGGCCCTGCTCAGCGCGCTGCTCACACTGGCGTACTACAGCGTGGTGGCGGGTTGGAGCGTCGGCTACATCTTTCGCGCCGCCAGCGGTGAACTGCTGGCCGTCGATGCAGGGCATAGCCGCGACGTGTTTCTTGGACTGGTGCGAGATCCAGAGCGCAGTCTGGCCTGGCATACGATCTTTCAGCTGGCGGCCTGCATCATCGTGTCGCAAGGCTTGCGAGAAGGTCTGGAGCGGGGTGGCCGCTACCTGTTGGGCGCCGCGTTTCTGTTGCTTTTGTGCCTGATGGCCTATGCGGCTCGTCACGGCGATGTCGGAGCGGCACTGCATTACCTGTTCGCCGTGGATTTTTCCCGGCTTGGTTGGCGCGGCGCGATGGAAGCCATGCAGCAGGCCGTATTCAGCGTGAGCCTCGGGCTCGGCGTGATGCTCGCCTATGGCGGCTACCTGCACAAGGAAACCCGGCTGATGCGCGCCGCGGTGTCGGTGATCGCACTCGATACCTTCTTTGCCCTGGGCGCCGGCGTTGCGATCAACGCTCTGCTGTTCGGCGCCGGCTTGTCGCCGGTATCCGGACTGGCCCTGTTGTTCCAGGCAGTACCCATGGCTTTGCCGGGCATTCCGATGTCGATCATCGTTGCCACCGGCTTCTACATGCTGGTGGTCGCGATCACGCTGGCTTCGGCGATCGCCTTGATGGAGCCGCTGGTGGCCTGGCTGATGATCCGTTATCGCGTACCGCGCACCAGCGCCGCCACTGCCGTGGCCATGGTCGCGTGGTTTCTCGGGATCGGCGCGATGCTGTCGTTCGGCGTGCTCGACGATGCACGCCTAGCGGGGCGCAACCCCTTCGAATGGATGCAATGGCTGACGGCGCGGCTGCTGATACCGGTGGGTGTCCTGCTGAGCTGCATCGCCGTTGGCCGTGTGCTGCCGCTGCATGTGATCGAAGCGGGCTGGGGCAGCGAGCGACTGACGATGTTCCGGGTCTGGCGGCAGCTGCTGCGCTTCCCGGCACGGATCGGTCTGGCGGCCTTGCTGCTCTACACCCTGGGGCTGCTGGACCGGTTGGAGCAACTCTGGTGAGCACGGCGTCTTCGACGCGCGCGGGTGCGCCGCTCTCCATCGAAGTGGTCTACGCCTTGCCCCAGGCCTGCTTCGTGCGCCAGCTGAGCCTGCCGCGTGGATCGCGCATCGAAGATGCGATCACGGCTTCGGGCGTCTGCGTGGAATATCCGGAAATCAATGCCGGGCATCCCGATGTCGGCATCTGGGGACGACGAACGGGGCCCGACGAATTGCTGAGCGATGGTGACCGCGTGGAGATCTACCGGCCGCTGCTGATCGACCCGAAGCAGGCGCGCCGCGAACGGGCGCGCAAGGCGAAGTCCGGCCGCTGAGGCGTCTTACTGTCCTTCAGGCGTCAGGATCACGCCAGTCTCGCGCGACTCGGTCTGCTGCTTGTCCTTCTTTTCCTGTTGCAGGATGGTTTCGACGTCCGGGTTTTCCAGCGCCTTGTCCTTGCCGTTGGGATCGGCGGTGCCTTCCATCTGCGCCAGCAGCTCGCCCTCGAAATGCAGCGTTACGATTCGCTTGGAGACATCGCCACGCGGGCTCTTGTAGTAACCGAGGTAATTCCAGCGATCATCACGGAACGGATCGGTCGCGATCGGCGAGCCGAGCAGATACTCGACCTGCTCGCGATTCATGCCGAGGCGCAGCTGGTCGAGCTGCTTTTGTTCGATGACATTGCCCTGGCGGGTCGGCAGTTTGTAGACGATCTGGCACCCGGAAATCAGGGCGGCCGCCGACAGGACAATCAGAAGAAGGCGCATGGACGTTGCTGATGGGAAAGACCATGCAATAATAACCCATCGACGCATCACAAAGACCCAGGCCATGGAATCCCAAGACATACGCAACGCCGGCCTCAAGGTCACGCTGCCGCGACTCAAGATCATTGAAATGCTTGAGCGAAGCCCCACGCGGCACCTTTCGGCGGAAGACATTTACAGGATGCTGATCGACTCCGGTGAGGAGATCGGTCTGGCGACGGTGTATCGCGTGCTGACGCAGTTCGAGACGGCCGGTCTGGTCGTGCGCCATCATTTCGAGGGCGGCCATGCGGTATTCGAGCTGGCCAGCGGCAACCATCACGATCACATGGTCTGCATGGATACCGGCAAGGTCATCGAGTTCTACAGCGAAGAGATCGAGAAGCTCCAGCATCTCATCGCGGAGAAGCACGGCTATCTGATCGAGGATCACAACCTGGTGCTGTACGTGCGGCCCAGGCCGAAGATCGTCTGAGACTCCGAAACGACCGGCAGCGGCCGCTCGTTTTCGTTTTCCATTGACTCAGCCGGCGGCGCGCGCCAGCAGTTCGCGCGCGTTGGCCAGTACCGGGTCGGTAATCTCGCGACCACCCAGCATGCGTGCCAGTTCCTGAACCCGCGCCGCCTGGTCCAGCGCCGAGACCCGTGTATAGGTCTGACGCCCGTCGACTTCCTTGCGAATCGCGAAGTGGCCGCGTCCCTGTGCCGCGACCTGCGGCAGGTGGGTAACGCACAGGACCTGGTGTCGCGCGCCCAGCGCCTTCAACCGGGCACCCACGATTTCCGCAGTGGCGCCGCCGACGCCGCTGTCGACTTCGTCAAAGATCATGGTCGGTGCGCTCTCGATTTCGCTCGCGGCCACCTGTACCGCGAGGCTGATACGTGAGAGCTCGCCACCGGACGCGATCTTGGCCAAGGGGCGCGGTGGCTGCCCCGGATTGGCCGAGAAGTCGAAGCGGATTTCGTCATCACCATGCACCGCCGGGCGGCTGTTGCCGCGTCCGCTGATGTCGATGACGAAGCGAGCCTGCGACATGCCGAGGTCGCGGGCGATTTCGGTGATCGCGGCGGAAAGCGATTTTGCGGCCTTGAGACGGGCCAGGGTCAGAATGTCGGCGAGCTTGCGATAGCGCTTTTCGGTCGCGGCGCGTTCGGCGTCGATGCGGCCGACCTCGCCCGCGGCGTTTTCGACCGCCGCCAGCTCCAGGGCGAGTCGCTCGCGCAAGGTCGGCAGTTCCGCCGGTCGCACATGATGCTTGCGCGCAAGGTCCTGAATGATTTCAAGGCGACTCTCGACTGCGCTCAGGCGCGCCGGGTCAAGCTCCAGACGGTCGAGCGCGCGGCGCAGATTGGACGCGGCCTCGTCGATCTGGATGCCGGCCGCCGCGAGCATTTCGGCGGCTTCGGCGAATGCCGGCAGCTGCTCGGCGTGGGCTTCCAGCAAGCCGGTGATCGTCGCCAGACGGTCGCCGAGGGTGTCTTCGCCGCCATTGAGCGCATCGCAGGCCTGCGCTCCGTCCTGCAACAGTTCGCCAGCGTGCGACAGCGTGCGATGCTCGGCGTCGAGCTGCGCGATTTCGTCCTCCTTCAGATCGAGCGCTTCGAGTTCATCGAGTTGATGACGCAGGTAGCCGGCTCGCGTCGGGTCCTGACGACCCTGATCGAGCGCCGCGGCGAGTTCGCGTTCCAGGCGCGCATGCGTCGTGGCGGCTTCGGACACCGCCCGGGTCTGCTCGTGAAGGCGGCCATAGTCGTCGAGCAATGCCCGTTGTGCGTCGCTGCGTACCAGCTTCTGGTGTTCGTGCTGGCCGTGAATTTCGATCAGGAACTCACCCAGCTCGCGCAGGCTGCCGACCGGAACCGGCGAGCCGTTGACGAAGGCGCGGGTGCGTCCTTCGGCCGAAACCAGGCGGCGCAGCAGTACGGTGTCCGGCGAATCGGAATCGCTCAGCGAATGCTGTTCGAGCCAGGCACCGGCACCGCCGGCGGCATCCACGGAAAACTCGGCACTGAGTTCAGCCTGCGCGGCGCCGGCGCGCACCATCGCACTGTCGGCGCGGTCTCCCAGCAACAGGCCGAGTGCATCGATCAGGATCGACTTGCCGGCGCCGGTTTCGCCCGTCAGCACGGTGAAGCCGGAGCCGAATTCGAGTTCCAGCGTATCGATGATGGCAAAATCGCGGATGGACAGGTGCCGCAGCATACGGACGGTCAGGTTCGGGGGCAGTCGGGTTCAGGAGCGCTCGCGGCCCCAATGCAACTTGGAGCGCAGGATATTGAAGTAACTGTAGCCGCGTGGGTGGATCAGCTGCAGGCTGCAGTCGGCGCGGCTGATCTCGATGATCTCGCCGGGCCGCACCGTGGCATTGACCTGACCGTCCATGGTGCAGGTCGCGTCGTGGGTGCCGCCACCGGACAGTGCCAGCCGCACCGGTCGGTCGGTACTGACCACGATCGGGCGGTCGGACAGGGTATGCGGGCAGATCGGCACCAGTGCCCAGGCTTCGATGCCGGGATGCAGCACCGGACCGCCGCCGGACAGCGCGTAGGCGGTGGAACCGGTGGGCGTCGAGACAATGAAACCGTCGGCGCGATGCAGCGAGATGAACTCCTCGCCGTGCCAGGTCTCGAACTCGATCATGCGGATCGCCGCCTGATTGCGCAGCACTACATCATTGAGCGCCAGGAACGGTCCGGCGCCGCCTTCGTCCCGCAGAATGCGCGCCGACAGCAGACTGCGGGTCTCGCGCACGTAGTCGCCGTCGAGGATCGAATCCACGGTTTCGGTCATTTGCAGCGGGTTCACGTCGACCATGAAGCCGAGCCGCCCCTGGTTGACGCCCAGCAGCGGAACACCGGCCGGTGCCAGATCACGCCCGGCGTTGAGCAGAGTGCCGTCGCCGCCGACCACGATCACCAGATTGCAGCGTTCGGCCAGCTCCCTGCGCGGCGCGGTGGCATCGGCGGCCATGCCATGCAGTTCGTCATCGAGCAGCACGCTGTGGCCGCGTTGACGCAGGTGCGCGACCAGCAGCGCCGCGGTCTGCGCCGCGGCAGGGTCGTCCTGCTTGCCGATGATTCCCAATGTCCCGAACTGCGACATGATCCCTTCGTGCTTTTCTGGATTGATGTGCTGCGCGCCGACGTCGATGCGCGTCCGCCGCAGACGCGCGGACATTAACATGGGCCCATCACGATGCGGCAGACCGGTCCGCGCCGGCCGGCGCGCGCAGCGGTGCTGCGACGATGCTTGACCCCCGGCCGGGCTAGGGATAGTTTCGATTCAGGGGCCTATGCTGACAACATGACGATCGATGCTTGAATCCCGAGCCGCAGAGCTCCTGAAATTGCTCGTCGAGCGCTACATTCAGGACGGACAGCCCGTTGCCTCGCGTACCTTGTCGCGCGCGGGTGGCCTGAACCTGTCGCCGGCCACGATCCGCAACGTGATGGCGGACCTTGACGACCTTGGATTCGTCTCTTCGCCGCACACCTCGGCAGGCCGTGTGCCGACACAGCGGGGCTACCGCTATTTCGTGGACAGCCTGCTGGAGCCGGAAGGGCTGGCGGACGAGCAGCAGCAGCAGATCGTGCGTGAACTGCTCGACCGAGCGGAGAACACCGAGGAATTGCTGCAGACAACCTCGTCGGTGTTGTCGTCGCTGTCCCGCATGGCGGGCGTTGTCACCACGCCGCGTCGGAACATCGCGGTGCTGCGACGTATCGATTTCCTGCCGCTGTCGGAGCGCCGGGTGCTGGCGATTCTGGTCGTCAACCAGCGCGATGTGCAGAACCGGGTCGTGTCGGTGGACCGCGATTATTCCGCGCGCGAACTCGAAGTGCTCGCCAACGCCATCAACCAGCACTACGCCGGATGCGATCTGCTGGTGCTGCGCCAGCAATTGGTCGATGAGGTTTCGGCGACCCAGCGCGAGGTCAACGACACCTTGCGCAGCGCGCTGGAAATGACGGAACGGGCGCTCGGCCACCCCGACCCCCAGCAGGATTACGTGGTCGCCGGCGGTTCCAATCTGTTCTCGTTCCAGGAACTGGGCGATGTCAGCCGCCTGCGCAAGCTGTTCGATGCGCTTGATCACAAGCGCGATCTGCTGAGTCTGTTCGACCAATGCCTGCAGGCCGAGGGCATGCAGATCTTCATCGGCGAGGAATCCGGCTATCGCGTGCTCGACGAGTGCAGCGTGGTCACGGCGCCATACCACCTTCAGGGCGAGGTTGCCGGCGTGCTTGCCGTGGTCGGCCCCACGCGTATGGCCTACTCGCGCATCATTCCACTGGTGCGCGCCACCGCACGCGCCCTGGGGCATTCGCTCGCCGACGAATGAGCCGTGTTGCTGGCCTCCCCCTTTTTCCGCATTCACAACGCGTTCAACCGCCGCCCCGCATGATGGCGAGGTTCCGGTCCCGGAACCGGGTGATCGTATTGGGAAAGGGGTGAGGCGTGGACTCTAGCGCGTGGCTGAAAGACCGCGTCATTCTGTGGCCCGGACGGTCCTATCCGCTTGGTGCAAGCTGGGACGGCGAGGGCATCAATTTCGCACTGTTCTCGGCACACGCCGAAGCCGTGGACCTGTGCCTGTTCAGCCCTGACGGTCGCCGTGAGATCGCCCGCATCCGTCTTCAGGAATACACCGACCAGATCTGGCACGGCTATCTTCCGGATGCGCGACCCGGGCTGCTTTACGGCTATCGGGTGCACGGTCCCTACGATCCCGCCAACGGGCATCGCTTCAACGCCAACAAGCTGCTGATCGATCCCTACGCCAAATCGCTGTTCCGCGATCTGCACTGGAATGACGCACACTTCGGCTATCGAGTCGGAAGCCGGCGCCAGGATATGTCCTTCGATCGCCGCGACAATGCGCGCCACATGCCCAAGTGCCGCGTCGTCGAGTCAGCCTTTACCTGGGGGGATGAGCGCGCGCCGCGCACATCCTGGGAGGAAACCGTGATCGCTGAAGTCCACGTCAAGGGATTCACGGCTTTGCACCCCGGCGTGGAGACCGCGCGCCGCGGAAAATTTGCCGGCCTGGTGTCGCCGCCCGTTCTCGACTACCTGGTCAAGCTGGGCGTCACGGCCGTGGAGTTGCTGCCGGTCCATGTGTTTCTCAATGACCGTCATCTGCGCGAACGCGGTCTCACCAACTACTGGGGCTACAACACGCTCGGCTTCTTCGCGCCGGACCCTCGCTATCTCGCCACCGGCGATCTCGCCGAGTTCAAGACCATGGTCAAGCGTTTGCATGGTGCCGGTATCGAGGTGATTCTGGACGTGGTCTACAACCACACCGGAGAGGGCAATCACCTTGGACCGACCTTGTCGCTGCGCGGAATCGACAATGCCAGTTACTATCGGCTGGCCGAGGACCGTCGTTACTACATGGACTACACCGGCACCGGCAACACACTGAACCTGGATCACCCGCGAGTCCTGCAGATGGTCATGGACTCGCTGCGCTACTGGGTTATCGACATGCACGTCGACGGATTCCGCTTCGACCTGTGCTCCACGCTGGCGCGCGAACACGGCCATTTCGATCCCGGCGCCGCTTTTCTGGACGCGGTGCGCCAGGACCCGGTGCTCAATCGCGTCAAACTCATCGCCGAGCCTTGGGACGTCGGCGACTACGGCTTTCAGCTCGGCCATTTTCCGCCGGGCTGGGCCGAATGGAATTCCGCGTTCCGCGACACTTCGCGTCGCTTCTGGAAAGGCGACGAGGGCGTGATGGCGGAAATGGGCAGCCGCGTCACCGGCTCCGCCGACATCTTCGAACGTGCCGGACGCCGGCCCTGGGCCTCGATCAATTTCGTCACCGCGCACGACGGCTTCACCCTGCAGGACATGCTGTCCTACAACGACAAGCACAACGAGGACAACGGCGAAGGTGGCGCCGATGGGCACGACGACAATCATTCCTGGAATTGCGGGGCAGAGGGCGAGACCGAGGACCGCGCGATTCTGGAATTGCGCGATCGCCTCAAGCGCAGCCACATGGCGACCTTGCTGCTGTCGCTGGGTGTGCCGATGCTGCTCGCCGGTGACGAAATGGGGCGCAGCCAGCGCGGCAACAACAATGCCTACTGTCAAGACAATGAGCTGTCCTGGACACACTGGACCGGACTGCGCCCGGAAGACGAGCACCTGCGCGAACTCGTCTGCGAGCTGATCCGACTGCGCCGCAAGCATCGCGTGTTTTCGCGCCCGCGATATTTCCTCGGCCAGGTGATGGCCGACGACGGACTCAAGGACATCACTTGGCTCGCGCCCGATGGACGCGAGCAGACCGATGCCGACTGGGACAATGCCTACGCCCGCGCTTTCGGCTATGTACTCGGTGGCGCGGCCGGTGATTACTACACGCCCGGCGGCCAGCGCGACATCGACGACAGCTTCCTGGTGATCATGAGCGCTCATCACGAAGCACTGGATTTCCGGATTCCGGAGCTGCCGTCCGCGATGAACTGGGAATTGCTGATCGACACCGCCTTGCCGAATGGCATCGCCGAGCCCGGCCAATTTTACGAAAGCGGGCAGGCGTTCGCTCTGCAGGCACGGTCACTGGCCCTGTTCGTCCATCGCGCGCAACCGCGTCCGATGGCGAGCATCGAACTCGACGTGGCCGACCGTGCGCCGCAGCCTGACTCGGGAGTCGATGCATGAAACGTCACCTAAGCCTGCATCGAGGCGCCGAAATCACCGATCGGGGCGTGCACTTTCGTCTGTGGGCGCCCGGTGCGCAGCAGGTTGAGCTGGTGCTCAAGGACGGCGCCGTGATCGCGATGAAGCCAGCCGCCGACGGTTACTACGAGTGCCTGAGCACCGCGGCCGCAGCCGGCAGTCGCTACCGCTACCGTATCGCTGGGCAGGAGTACCCGGATCCGGCCTCCCGCTATCAGCCGGACGAGGCGCAGGGGTTCAGCGAGGTCGTCGATCCGCAGCAGCACGACTGGCAGGATTCGGACTGGCGTACACCCGATTGGCACAGTGCGGTGCTCTACGAGCTGCACATCGGCAGCTTTTCGGAATCCGGCGACTGCGACGGCGTGATCGCGCATCTGGATCACCTGATCGACCTTGGCGTCAACGCGATCGAACTGATGCCGGTGGCCGAATGCCCCGGTCGCTGGAACTGGGGCTATGACGGCGTGCAGCCTTTCGCCGTCACCAAGCGCTACGGCGGACCCGCCGCGCTCAAACGCCTGGTCGACGCCTGTCATGCGCGCGGGGTCGCGGTGGTGCTGGACGTGGTCTACAACCACTTCGGGCCGGAAGGCAATTTCCTGCATGCCTACGCGCCGCAGTTCTTCACCGAACGCCACCAGACGCCCTGGGGCGCCGCGATCAATTTCGACGATGAGGGCAGCCGTGAAGTGCGCGACTTCTTTATCGAAAACGCGCTGTACTGGCTGCAGGAATATCACTTCGACGGTCTGCGCTTCGACGCCGTGCACGCGATCCGCGACGATTCGAATCCGGACTTCGTGCTGGAATTGGGCCGCCAGGTTCGACAAGGTCTGCAAGGGCGGCCAGCCTGGCTGATTCTCGAGAACGATGAAAACCGCGCCTCGGTGCTCGGCGAAGGCTACGGTGGGCCGGGGCCATTCACGGCGCAATGGAACGATGACTATCACCACGTACTGCGCGTGCTGACTACCAACGCCGAGGGCGGCTATTATCGGGACTATCTCCAGCTTCGCGCGCAGCGGCTGGGGCGCGTGCTCGCCGAAGGCTTCGACTACCAGGGCGAAACCTCCGGGCATCGCAAGGGCGCGTTGCGCGGTGAAGCGTCCGCCTCGCTGCCGCCGACCGCCTTTGTCTCCTTCATTCAGAATCATGACCAGGTCGGCAATCACGCCTATGGCTGGCGCCTGCCGAAGTTCGCGCCGCCGCCCGCCATTCGGGCCGCGGCCGCCACCTTGTTGTTGTCGCCCCAGGTGCCGATGCTGTGGATGGGTGAAGAGTGGGCCAGCGAACAACCATTCCCGTTTTTCTGCGACTTTGATGGCGATCTCGGCGAGGCCGTGCGTCAGGGGCGCCTGACGGAGTTCAGTTCATTTCCTGAATTCCAGGACGAAGCTGCGCGTCGCGGAATTCCGGACCCGCTGGCGGCCGAAACCTTCGCCAGTGCCGTGCTTGACTGGTCAGCACCGAGCCGGGCCGCCGGTGCCGGCTGGCTGGACTATTACCGTACGCTGATCGCTCTGCGCCGTGAGCATCTGGTGCCGCTGCTGGCCGGCGCGCATCACGGCGGCGAGGCGAGCAGTCGCGTGCCTGGATTCGCAGACGTGTGCTGGATGCTGGCGGAAGGCTACCGCTGGCGGCTGCAAGTCAACCTGGCGCCGCAGCCCGCGACGCTGGATCCAGGCGAAAGCAGCACGACCGGCGACCGCGTGATCTTCGAAACCGAAACGCCGGCGGACGACGCGGCCTGGCCGGCCTGGTTCGTCCGCGCGAGTCTGCTGCAGCCGTGAGCGCGAACCCGAGGACGCCTCCGCGCGCGAGCTATCGCGTGCAATTGCACAAGGACTTCGATTTCGCGCAGGCCGCGGCGCTTGCGGACTATCTGCAGGCACTGGGCGTCTCGCACATCTATACCTCACCGATCATGACCGCGCGCGCCGGCTCCACGCACGGTTACGACATCATCGACCACACCCGGATCAATCCCGAACTCGGCGGCGAGGAGGGTTTCGAGGCGCTGCACCAGGCCTTGAAGGCGCGCGACCTGGGCCTGATCGTCGACATCGTGCCCAACCACATGGGCATCGGCTCCGACAACGCCTGGTGGATGGACGTGCTCGAATGGGGTCAGCACTCGCCGTACGCCGGATTCTTCGATATCGACTGGCATTCCAGCCGCCGCAACCTCGAAGGCAAGGTATTGCTGCCGGTGCTTGGCGACCAGTTCGGCGCGGTACTGGAACGCGGGGAGATCGAACTGCGTCTGGATGCGGAGCAGGGCAGTTTCAGCGCCTGGTACTACGAGCATCGGTTCCCGATCTCACCGCTGGACTACCCGGTTATTTTGCTGCGCGACGACGCGCCCGGGCCGCGCGCGATCAGCCCCGGACTGGAAGCGTTGATACGTGCGTTCTGTCTGCTACGCGACGATGCCGCAGCGGCGCGTTCAAGCGCCGACGAACTGACGCAGCAGTTCGCAACCACGATGCGCGAGCTGCCCGCGATCGCCGAGGAAGTGCAGGCCGCGTTGGGCGCATTTCGAGGCCAGATCGGAATGCCGGATAGCTGGCGGCCGCTGGGGCGGCTGCTCGACGCCCAAGCCTACCGACTGGCGTATTGGCGGGTTTCTTCGGACGAGATCAACTACCGCCGCTTCTTCGACATCAACACCCTGGGTGGTCTGCGCGTGGAACGCATCGACCTGTTCAACGAAACGCATCGCCGCTTGCTGCGCCTGGTCGAGGACGGACGCATCGATGGCCTGCGCGTGGACCACATCGATGGCCTGCACGATCCGCTGCAATACTCCCGGCGCCTGCAGGGCGCGGCCGGCCGGCCGGGGGAACCGTGCTACATCGTCGTCGAGAAGATTCTCGCGCCACATGAGCAACTGCCCTCCGAATGGCCGGTGGCTGGCACCACCGGCTATGACAGTCTCAACCTGATCGGTGCCGCACTGACCGATCCCGAGGGTGAACGTCCGCTGGGCACGTTCTATCGACGCTTCAGCGGCGTTCAAGAATCCTTTGAGGACATACTCTGGCACAGCAAGCGCGAAATTCTCCGAAACAGCCTGGCCAGCGAGGTCTCCGTACTGGCGAGCGCGGTCTACCGGCTCAGTTCCAGCCGTTGGCGTTCGCGTGACTTCACGCTCAATGCGATACGCGAGGCGCTGGAGAATTTGATCGCGGCATTTCCGGTGTACCGCAGCTACGTCGACCGCGAGCAGCCGGCCGGCGCAAGCGACCGGCGCCATATCGATTGGGCGCTGGGCGTCGCCAAACGTCGTGCCGGTCCGGTCGAAACCTCGGTCTACGATTTCATCGCCGGTGTACTGACAGGCGATCTTGCCGGCCAGGGCTCGCCGTATCCGCGTGACGAAGTATTGTCCCTGGCGATGCGTTTCCAGCAACTGTCCGGTCCGGCGATGGCCAAGGGGCTGGAGGACACCGCGTTCTATCGCTACCTGCGTTTACTCAGTCACAACGAGGTCGGCGGTGATCCGCAGCGATTCTCGCTCGGGGTACAGGGTTTCCACCACGCCAATCAGCAGCGCCTGGAGCACTTCCCCCAGGCCATGCTGTCCGCGAGTACGCATGACACCAAGCGCGGCGAAGATGCACGAGCACGCATTGCCTGCCTGGCCGAAATACCGGCGCAGTGGGCGAAGCAGGTACTGCATTGGGCGCGCATGAATCGACGTCTGCGCGTCCGGATCGGCGACGCCGACGCACCCGAACGAAATCACGAGTACTGCTTCTACCAAAGCCTGCTCGGCTGTTGGCCGCCCGACCTGGATCTCGACCACGAATCGGCACTGGCAGACCTCGCCGGACGCGTCGAGGCGGCGATGGTCAAGGCGGTGCGCGAAGGCAAGCAACGTTCAAGCTGGGTACATCAGGACGCCGAATACGAAAGCGCACTAGCGCAATTCGTGCGGGCGGCGCTCGACCCTCAGCGCAGCCGCATGTTCCTCGACGACTTTGCGGGATTCGCGCTGCGCCTCGCCGAGTCCGGCATGCGTGTATCGCTGTCACAGACGCTGTTACGGCTGACGATGCCGGGCGTGCCGGATATTTACCGCGGCGCGGAGCTTTGGGATCTGTCGATGGTCGACCCCGACAATCGTCGTCCTGTGGACTATGTGCAGTACCGCAAGCGACTGGCCGAGATACAGGAACTGGTTCCCGGCGACAGCGGCAGCGTCGAGGCCGCAAGCCAGCTGATGCGAGCCTGGTCCGATGGCGGCGTCAAGCTTCATCTGATCCGCACCGCCTTGGGGTTGCGTCGGCGGCAGCCGGCACTGTTCGCGCAAGGTGACTATCTTCCGATCGAAGCGCAAGGCCATTTTGCCGATCAGGTACTGGCGTTTGGCCGCCGCCGCCCGGATCAGGCGGCGATCACGGTGGCACCGCGTTTCTGGAATCGCCTGATCGACGCGAACGGACACGTCGACTGGCAGGACACCGTGCTACCGCTGCCCCCGGGACGGTGGCGCAATCTGCTCGATGGCGCAAGCCTCGACAGCGCTGATGGCCCGGCGCCGCTGCAAGCCCTGACGCGGCATTTCCCGGTGGCCCTGTTGGTGACGGACTGAGGCCCGAGGAGCTTTCGGCCCGCGCCTTGCCCGTCGGATGCAGGGGCTTTTGGCGCGTGCCGGGCTCGCGCTGAATGGCATTCTGGCGCTGAACCGCCACGAAGCGCTGTATTACTTCGCCGAATCCGGTAGCGGGGGCGGCGACTGGAACAGCATCTACCACGCGCCGCGCACCAACGCCTCGGACCGGCGCATGGTCATGCCGAGTCCGGACATGCTGTATTCCGCCTGTCCTTATGATCTCAAGGCGGGGCCCTTGCAGGTACTTGCAGGTACTGGCGCAGGTGCCGCTGGGTGTGTACCGGCCGCTGTCCGCTTATGACGACGAGAACGGCAACTATCATGCGGTGAACGATCTTTCGGCTGGTTCCAACGACGCCGGTCGGTACAATGCGGCCCCCTCAGGCGTGCTCCGCAGGGCTTGAATCCTGCACGAGCGCCCCTAGGTAGTCCATTCACCCGTAGCCCAGAACCCAAAACATGAGCGATCCGTTCGACAAGAACGCCGGCGAAAAGGCCGATGGCCGCATTGAACCGAGTCTTGAGCCTCGTGCCGAGGCGCAGACGCCGCAGATGCCGGACAGTGCCCCCCCTGCAGCGGAGGATCCGGCCGCGCCGAGCGTGAGCGAGCTGGACGAGCTTCGTGCGCAGCTGGAAGCCGCGACGGCCCGGGCATCCGCAGCCGAAGATGCGCGTCTGCGCTCGGTCGCCGAACTCGACAATGTGCGCAAGCGGGCAGAACGCGAAATCGGCAATTCTCTCAAGTTCGCCACGGAGCGCCTGCTGGGCGAACTGCTGACGGTCTGCGACAGTCTGGAACTGGGGCTCAAGGCCGCGGGCAGTGCCGGTGAGGCCGCGCGCAGCCTGATCGAAGGCATGGAACTGACGCACAAGCAGCTGGTATCCGTTCTCGAGAAGCACGGCGTCAGCGCGGTGGACCCGCAGGGCCAGCCTTTCAGCCCCGAAAGCCAGGAGGCGGTTTCGATGGTTGAATCCAGCGATGTCGCGCCCAACCATGTGCTCAGCGTGATGCAGAAGGGCTACAAGTTGCACGACCGCGTGTTGCGACCGGCAATGGTCGTGGTCGCGCGGGCACCGTCTCAGCCGCAGGCCTGAGGAAGATCCGGGCAAAACGTGCGCCCACATCCCCGATCCGGCCTTGAATCGCGACAATTTGCCCTTAACTAGCAAGCATCGCTGGATCAATTAACCCATTTCGGCAGAATTTCTGGAGTTTCACCCATGTCCAAGATCATCGGCATCGACCTCGGTACGACCAATTCATGTGTCGCCATTATCGAGGGCAACACACCCAAGGTCATCGAGAACGCCGAGGGCGAGCGCACTACGCCATCCGTCGTCGCCTATACCGATGACGGCCAGACCCTGACCGGCCGCCCGGCCAAGCGCCAGGCCGTCACCAACCCGGCGAACACGCTGTACGCCGTGAAGCGCCTGATCGGCCGCCGCTTCGAAGACCAGGTGGTGCAGAAGGACATCGCCATGGTGCCGTACAAGATCATCAAGGCCGACAATGGCGACGCCTGGGTCGAGGCCATGGGCAAGAAGCTGGCGGCACAGCAGGTGTCCGCCGAAATCCTGATGAAGATGAAGAAGACCGCCGAGGACTACCTCGGCGAGAAGGTCACCGAAGCCGTGATCACGGTGCCGGCCTATTTCAACGACTCGCAGCGCCAGGCGACCAAGGACGCCGGCAAGATCGCGGGTCTTGAAGTCAAGCGCATCATCAACGAACCGACCGCGGCCGCGCTGGCCTTCGGTCTGGACAAGGTCACCGGCGACAAGAAGATCGCGGTCTACGATCTCGGCGGCGGCACCTTCGACGTGTCGATCATCGAGATCGCGGAAGTCGACGGCGAGCACCAGTTCGAAGTGCTGTCGACCAATGGCGACACCTTCCTCGGCGGCGAGGACTTCGACCTTCGGGTGATCGACTACATCGTCGACGAATTCAAGAAGGAATCGGGCATCGACCTGAAGAAGGATCCGCTGGCTCTGCAGCGTCTCAAGGAAGCCGGTGAGAAGGCCAAGATCGAGCTTTCGAGCACGCAGCAGACCGAAATCAACCTGCCGTACATCACGGCGGATGCCTCCGGTCCCAAGCACCTCAATCTCAAGCTCACGCGCGCCAAGCTCGAAGCGCTGGTCGACGATCTGGTCAGCCGTACCGTCGAGCCGTGCAAGATCGCGCTCAAGGATGCCGGGCTCAAGGCATCGGAAGTCGACGAGGTGATCCTGGTCGGCGGCCAGACGCGCATGCCCAAGGTGCAGGACGCAGTGAAGAACTTCTTCGGCCGCGAGCCGCGCCGCGACGTGAATCCGGATGAGGCGGTCGCCGTGGGCGCCGCGATCCAGGGTTCAGTACTCGCCGGCGATCGCAAGGACGTGCTGCTGCTCGACGTGACCCCGCTGTCGCTGGGCATCGAGACCATGGGCGGCAAGATGACCAAGCTGATCGAGAAGAACACCACGATCCCGACGCGCAAGGCCGAAACCTTCACCACGGCCGACGACAACCAGACTGCCGTGACCATCCAGGTCTACCAGGGTGAGCGCGAAGTCGCCTCGGCCAACAAGATGCTCGGCCGTTTCGACCTGTCGGACATCCCGCCGGCGTCGCGCGGCGTGCCGCAGATCGAGGTCGCCTTCGACATCGATGCCAACGGCATTCTCAACGTGTCCGCCAAGGACAAGGCCACCGGCAAGTCGCAGTCGATCGTGATCAAGGCCAACTCCGGTCTGTCGGACGACGAAATCGAGAAGATGGTCAAGGACGCCGAGCTGCACGCCGAGGACGATCGCAAGTTCAACGAGCTGATCTCCGCGCGCAATCAGGCCGAGGGCATGGCGCACGCGGTCGAGAAATCGCTGAAGGACCTCGAATCCGAGATCGAAGGTGACGAAAAGACCAAGATCGAGGAAGCGATCAAGGATCTGCGTGAAGCCGCCAAGGGCGAGGACAAGGATGCGATCGAGTCCAAGACCCAGGCTCTGGCCGAAACCTCGGCCAAGCTCGCGGAGCGCGCCTATGCCAAGGCATCGGACGGCGCGGAAGCTGCCCCGGGTGCCGCCGACGCCGACAAGGCCAACGATGACGTGGTCGACGCCGAGTTCACGGAAGTGAAGGACGAAGACAAGAAGTAAGTAATGCCGCGAGGCGCGAGGTGAAAGGCGTGAGGCGAGATGGCCGCACGCCTTTTGCTTTGACGTCTTATGCCTCATGCCTGACGCCTCACGATCAATGACCAAACGCGACTACTACGAAGTCCTCATCATCTCCAAGTCGGCCGACGAGGGCGAGATCAAGAAGGCCTATCGCAAACTGGCGATGAAATACCACCCGGATCGCAATCCGGGTGATACCGAGGCCGAGGAGAAGTTCAAGGAGATCAGCGAAGCCTACGAAGTGCTGACCGATCCGGCCAGGCGTCAGGTTTACGACCGATACGGGCACGAAGGCCTGCAGCGCGGAGGCGGCGCCAGCGATTTCGGCGGCGGCTTCTCGGACATCTTCGGTGATGTGTTCTCGGACATCTTTGGCGGCGGCGGTCGCGGTGGCCAGCGTCGCGGCTCCGACCTGCGCTACATCATGGAGCTGACGCTCGAAGAGGCCGTGTTCGGGCTGGAACGTTCGATCAAGATTCCCAAGCTGGAGACCTGCGAGGTCTGCGAAGGCAGCGGCGCGGCCGCCGGCAGCAAGCCCAAGGATTGCCCGACCTGCCGCGGCATGGGTCAGGTACGGATTCAGCAAGGCTTCTTCACCCTGCAGCAGACCTGCCCGCAGTGTCGCGGCAGCGGCAGGATCGTGGCCGATCCGTGCGCGCCCTGCCGTGGTGCCGGACGTGTGCGTTCCGAGAAGACTCTCTCGGTCACCATACCGCCGGGCGTGGACACCGGTGACCGCATCCGCCTGAGCGGGGAAGGTGAGGCCGGCGCCAGCGGCGCGCCGGCCGGTGATCTCTATGTGCAGATCAACGTCAAGCCGCACGAAATCTTCGAGCGCGACGGTACCGACCTGTATTGCAGCGTACCGATCTCGGTGGTCACTGCCGCGCTGGGCGGCGAGCTGGAAGTGCCGACCCTGAGCGGCAATGCCAGCGTCAAGGTTCCCGAAGCCACGCAATCCGGCAAGACCTTCCGTCTGCGCGGCAAGGGCGTGCCCAATGTGCGCGGCGGCGGCATCGGCGATCTGATGATTTCGGTGGTGGTCGAAACGCCGGTCAAGCTGGACAAGCGGCAGCGCGAGCTACTGCGTGAATTCGGTGAATCCCTGGCCAAGTCGAACGAGCGCCACAGTCCCGAGGCCAGCTCCTGGCTGGAGAAGGCCAAGCGTTTCGTGGACGGGCTCAAGTCCTGAACGATCGGTGGGGCTCGCGTTTGGGCGACGAACCGGCGACCATGCGCAGCTCGTAAACCATTCGATCGTCGCCAATGTCAGCACCTGTTCGAATTGCCGTTCTCGGCGCCAGCGGGCGCATGGGCCGCGCCGTGATTCAGGCCGCCTCGGCCGCCGCCTCGGTTCGTGTCACAGCCGCCTTTGATCGCGCTGGCAGCGATGTCATCGGCGCCGATATCGGACCCTTGGCCGGACTGGCGGCGATGAACCTCAAGGTCCGTGACGAGCTTGCAGACGCCGTCGATGACTTCGATGTGGTCGTCGATTTCACGCGTCCCGAGGCCAGCCTCGCGGCGCTCCAGGTGTGTCGTTCGGCCGGCAAGGGCATGGTGATCGGCACCACCGGTTTCAGCGTGGTACAGCTCGACCAGTTGGCGGCCGCCACCCACGAAATCCCGATCGTGCGCGCCGCCAACTTCAGCGTCGGCGTCAACGTCTGCCTGAAGCTGCTGGAACAGGCGGCGCGGGCGCTGGGTGACGACTACGACGTGGAAATCGTCGAGGCGCATCATCGCCACAAGGTGGATGCGCCCTCGGGCACCGCCCTGGCGATGGGCGAGACCGTGGCCGAGGCACTGGGCCGCGAGCTGTCCGAGGTGGCCGTTTACGGCCGCGAAGGCCACACCGGCGAGCGTGAGCGGCCGACCATCGGTTTCGCCACCGTGCGTGGTGGAGACGTGGTCGGCGACCACAGCGTGATGTTTCTCGGCGATGGCGAGCGCATCGAGATCGCGCACAGGGCCAGCAACCGTTTGAATTTCGCCAACGGCGCGGTGCGGGCCGCCGCCTGGCTGGCCGGCCGCGATGCTGGTGCCTATGGCATGCGCGAGGTTCTTGGGCTGGGTTGAGCCGGGTCCGGCATTCAGGCGCTGCTCATTCCGTTTTGTTTTTCTGAGCGTCTCATTCAGCGACGAACAACCGCCGGGAACCGCCGCCACCGATGATCGAAAAGCCCAAGCTGGCGACCCTGTGCCTGGCTACCCTCGGCATCGTCTACGGCGATATTGGCACCAGTCCTCTGTATGCCCTGCGCGAATGCTTCCTGCACGAAGGCATCGAGGCGACGCACGACAACGTGCTCGGAATACTGTCGCTGATCCTGTGGGCGCTGATCCTTGTGATCTCGTGCAAGTATCTGCTGTTCGTGATGCGTGCGGACAACCGCGGCGAGGGCGGTGTCGCCGCCCTGGTGGCGCTGCTCAATCCCTGGCAGGTCAAGCCCGGATCGCAACGTTATCTGCTGATGCTGTTGGGGCTTTTCGGCGCCGCGCTCATTTTTGGCGACGGCACGATCACGCCGGCCATTTCGGTGTTGAGCGCGGTCGAAGGCCTGGAAACGGCCACGCCGGCCTTCAAGCCCTTTGTGATTCCGGTGGCGCTGATCATCCTGGTGGGTCTGTTTTCGCTGCAGCATCGCGGCACCGCGAAAGTCGGGCGCATATTCGGACCGATCATCGTGGTCTGGTTTTTGGTACTGGCGACCTTGGGACTGAACGGCATCCTTCAGTATCCGGCGGTCCTGGCGGCGGCCAATCCCGCGCATGCCTATGCCTTTTTCGCGAGCAACGGCTTCGCCGGTTTCGCCGTGCTTGGATCGGTGTTCCTGGTGGTCACCGGCGGCGAGGCCTTGTATGCGGACATGGGGCATCTGGGCCGTGCGCCGATTCGCATCACCTGGTTCGTCATGGTGTTGCCGGCCCTGCTGCTCAACTATTTCGGTCAGGGTGCCCTGATCCTGGATCGTCCCGAAGCCACCAAGGCGCCGTTCTATGAGCTGGCGCCGGACTGGGCGACCTATCCGCTGGTGGCCCTGGCCACGCTGGCGACCATCATTGCCTCGCAGGCGGTCATCACCGGCGTGTTTTCGCTGACCCGCCAGCTCGTGCAACTGGGACAGTTGCCGCGGGTCAACATCGTGCAGACCTCTCCGGACGAGCAGGGTCAGATCTACATCCCCTTGGTCAATTGGCTGATGATGCTGGCGACGATCGGTCTGGTCATCGGATTCGGTTCGTCGAGCGCGCTGGCCTCGGCCTATGGAATCGCCGTGGCGACCACGATGGTGATCTCCACGATTCTCGCGTTCTTCGTGGCGCGCCGTTTCGGCTGGAACCTCTGGCTGTCCGCGGCGCTGCTGACGGTGTTCCTGATCGTGGACTTTTCCTTCTTCGGTGCGAACCTGCTCAAGCTTGCCGACGGCGGCTTTTATCCGCTGGGTGTGGCGATCCTGGTGTTCGTGCTGATGCGCACCTGGGCGCGCGGCCGGCAATTGCTCAGCGAGCGCTGGGGGCGCAATGCGATCACCCCCAGCGAGTTCGCCAAGCTGTTGATCATCGAGCCACCGCATCGAATCGATGGCACCGCGGTGTTCTTCACCTCCGGCTATCACGTACCGCCGTATCTGCTGCGGCATCTGGCGCGTCACCGCGTGATGCAGGAGCGGATCATTCTGTTGGAGGTCGAAACCCGCGACGAGCCGCGCGTGATGGCGGCCGAGCGTCTGCTGCCGATTTGCGTCGCGCCCGGCGTGATGTACGTCAAGATCAGCTACGGCTTCATGCAGGACCCGAACGTCCCGCTGGCGCTGCGCCTGGCCGAGAAGCTCGGCATGGACCTCGAGTTGGACGCCGTGACCTACTATCTCGGGCGACAGATACTGATTCCGACGCGGAACATTCCCGGAATGTGGCTCTGGCAGGAACGATTGTTCGCGGTCCTGTCGCGCAACGCGACGCGAGTGACGGCCTTCTTCCGCCTGCCGCCCAAGGACGTCGTCGAGCTCGGATTTCAGGTCGAAATCTGACAGGCTGGGGAACCATGCCTGAACCTGTTGCCATGACTGCCACCCGCATTGATGCCGCCACACCCGCGGACGTTTCCGACATTCTTCGCCTGATCAAGGCCTTGGCGGATTATGAAAGGCTTACCCACGAAGTGGTGGCGAACGAGTCGATGATCCACGAGGCCCTGTTCGGCGCAGCCCCCAAGGCCGAAGCCCTGATCGCACGACGTGACGCCCAGGCCGTGGGTTTCGCGCTGTACTTCCACAACTTCTCGACTTTTCTGGGCCGGGCCGGAATCTATCTCGAAGACCTGTTCGTGGAGTCGCACTGTCGCGGGCATGGCATTGGCAAGGCGCTGCTGGCGCGGCTCGCGGCCCTGGCGGTCGAGCGCGGCTGCGGTCGCTTCGAATGGTCGGTGCTGGACTGGAATGCGCCGTCCATTGCGTTCTACGAAAGCCTGGGGGCAAAAAAGCTCAGCGAATGGCATGTCTACAGGCTCAGCGGCGATGCCCTGCAGGCCTTGGCGCGCGACGGATGAGCAGCCGCTGCGAATTCCGTCCCGGACCGATCAAGGGGCGCGGCACCGGACTGAGGCTGGAAGGGCGGTTCGATCAAGAATCGCGAGAGCCTATCGATGACGGCTGGCGCGACGCCGACGAGATTCCGCAGGCTCTGCCGGAAACCGTGCTGCTGCCGGAGCGTGCGCGCAGCATCCTGAGCCGCAATCAATCGCCCGACATTCCGTTCGAGACCTCGATCAATCCGTATCGAGGCTGTGAGCACGGCTGCATCTATTGTTATGCCCGGCCGAGCCACGCGTATGTGGACCTTTCCCCCGGCATCGACTTCGAAACCCGGCTGTTCTACAAACAGGATGCGGCGACGATACTGGAACGCGAACTGGCGAAGCCGGGCTATCGTCCCAGCGTGATCTCTCTGGGCTCGAACACCGATCCGTATCAGCCGGTCGAACGCAGTCAGCGCGTCACGCGCGACATCCTGGAAGTGCTGTGGCAAAGCCGCCATCCGGTGTCCATCGTCACCAAGGGCGCTGCGCTGATCGAACGCGATCTGGACTTGCTGTCCGAGATGGCCGCGCAGCATCTGGTGTCGGTGGCGATCTCGCTGACCACGCTGGACCCGGCGCTCAAGCGCATCCTCGAACCCCGCGCCGCTTCGCCGCAGGCGCGGTTGCGTGCGATGCGGCGGCTCACGGACGCGGGCGTGCCGGTGATGGTTTTCGCCTCGCCGATGATCCCGGCGATCAACGATGCGGAACTCGAAGCCATGCTCGACGCCGGTGCCCAGGCGGGCGCCATCGCGGCCAGCTTCATCCCGCTGCGCCTGCCGTTCGAGGTCAAGGACCTGTTCCGCGACTGGTTGCAGCAACACTTCCCTGACCGAGCGGCGCATGTCATGAGCATCGTCAATCAAATGCGTGGTGGCCGCGACAATGATCCGAACTTCGGCACACGCATGCGCGGGCAGGGGCCTTTCGCCGATCTGCTCGCACAACGTTTCAAGCTCGCCTGTCGGCGCTCCGGCCTCAACGGCAGCGAACGCGTCCGTCTGCAACTGGACCTGAGCCAGTACCGCGCGCCGTCACCCGGTGGGCAGCTCGGTCTGTTCTGAATGGGCGCGCCTGACAGCCATGCCGCAGCAGATTCATTCTGCGGGGTGCCGCTTGGCGGCATGGCCGTTAGCGCAAGGCGCTGCGTCCGGTGAAGCCTGTGCCCGCCAATGAGATCTTCAGGCACCAGCATGAGAATGCCTCGCCGACCCAAAGGACAAACGCAGCGGACTTCCCCTATGCTTCAGGCTGAAGTCCTGATGGAGACGTTCGCCATGCCCTTGTCCGGTTTCGCGCAAAGCCAGTTTCGTGACGGCTCCACCACATTTCCGGTGTATCGCATCGGCGCAGGTCCCGGGGTTGTGATCATCCACGAAATCCCCGGCATCACCCCGCAGGTGGCGCGTTTCGCGCGCTGCGTGGCCGACGCGGGCTTCACCGTGGTGTTGCCCGAGCTGTTTGGCACCGCTGGTCGCCGTCTGTCCGTCGGCTATCTCGCCGATTCGGTGGCGCGGGTATGCGTGCGACGGGAATTTCATGTGCTGGCCCGCAACGGCACCAGTCCCATCGTCGAGCCGCTCAAGGTCCTGTGCCGGCAACTGCATGCCGAGTTGGGCGGCCCCGGCGTGGGCGCGCTGGGCATGTGCCTGACCGGCAATTTTGCCCTTGCCATGATGGTCGATCCGGTGGTGGCGGCGCCGGTATTGAGCCAGCCATCCCTGCCCTTCGGGATCACGGCGTCGCACCGCGCGGCGCCGCACCTCAGCGAGGCCGATCTGCGCTGCGTCAAGGATCGGGTGTCCCAGGGCGCGCGGCTGTTGGGGCTACGCTTCACCCATGATCTGGCCTGCCCCAAGGCGCGTTTCGATCGCCTGCGTCGCGAGCTGGGCGAGGGTTTCGAAGCCATCGAGATCGACTCCCGTCCCGGCAATGCCCACGGCATCCCGCGCTATGCCCACTCCGTGCTCACCAACGATCTGGTGGACCGCGCAGGGCACCCCACCCGGGCCGCGCTGGATCGGGTGCTGGATTTTTTTGCCGAGCGCCTGAAGGCCGCGTGAGGCGGACCATCGGCAACGACGGCGCCGCGCCACCTGTCGATACCCCGCCGCCCACGCCATCCGTTCCGTCGCGGGACAGTCGGCCCCTTGCCGGCGATGAGGAACAGGTCCAGGCTGCTGTTCCAGCCGGGGTCCGCATCGAACGGATCGTCAGCCACGGCCAACAAACCAGTCCGCCGGGCTTCTGGTACGACCAGGAGGAGGGGGCATTCGTCCTGCTCCTTGCTGGCAAGGCTACGCTGAGCCTGCAGGTTGCAGAACGGCGTTCATGAGACGGTCGCGTTGTGCGACAGCGCGCTCGAGGCGTGAAGCGCTCCACCTTCAAGTTTCCGGCCTATCGCAAGACTTGAGCGGCGGCGTCCGTCATCCGGCGGCGACCGAGACCGGCTAAACTGGCGGCCTGGACCCCATTGGCTTTGCCCAGGGGAGGTCGAGGCGAACCGCGCCTTCAGCGCGCTGCCAGCTCCGCCCTGGGACTATTCGATCACGTATTCACTACACCGGAGTTATCTGAAGATGAGCGTAGCCGCCTTTCTCAAGCAATTGCCCGAAGCCTTCAACCCCGAAGCCGCCGTTGGAACGGACTGCGTGCTTCAGTTCAACACCTCCGAGCCGGTCTACGCCACGATCAAGGACGGCAGCTGCACGATCACCGAAGGCACCGCAAGGGATCCTGACGTGACCCTGATCATGGAAGACGACGATCTCGTCGCGCTGATGAAGGGTGAACTCAACGGCATGACCGCGTTCATGACCGGCAAGCTCCAGGTGGAGGGCGACCTCATGCTCGGTCAGCGCCTGCAGGGCTTTTTCGATCAGTCCAAGCTAGGCTGAAATCGAGGCTCGAACAAACAAGAAGGCCCGCGTCAGCGGGCTTTCTTGTTTGTTCGAATATCAGCCACCGTGAGTGGCGCGATTGAGGCCTTCCTCTGGCCGAATATTGCTGTTCATGGCTCTTTTCGGCACTCGACGCTGCGAGTGAATGCCGCGCAACGCCTGATTTAATTGGTGCTCCCACGGGGACTCGAACCCCGGTTTTCGCCGTGAGAGGGCAACGTCCTGGGCCACTAGACGATGGGAGCATGACGCACGGGCTGCGAATTATGGACGAGGAATCGCGCGGGCGCAAAGCATTTCGGCCGGACCAATTCAAGCGTCGCGAAAAGTTACCATAGGGCGTATGTCATCCGATTCCATTTCTCAGCCTGGGGCCGGTACAGCACCGGACAGCTGGGTTCCCGCTCGAGTTGTATCGCACCGGCGACTCACGCCGGACCATGCGATGCGTGATCTCAGGCACCTGGTGCTTCAAGTGGCCGACGGACCTGTTCGCTGCCGTGAAGGCCAGTTCGTGGGCCTGCAATTTCCGACTGCGCCCGAAGCGGGCGGGGCGATGTTCTCCATCGCCAGCGCGCGCGACGGAGAAACGCCCGGGCAGGATGATCTGGCGCTGCTGGTGAAGCACGCGGACGATGACACCGACGAATCCACCCATTTGCGCGCGCAGTTGCTGTCGGCACTCAAGGCGGGCGACGAGCTTGCCTTGAGTGGACCGTACGGCGACGCTTTTCTGCCGGCCGTAGGGCCGGCGCCGATGCTGATGATCGCCACCGGCACCGGTATCGCTCCGATGCGGGCCGTGGTGCAGCAACTGGTTCGCGAACCTCGGGCAGGGGAACGTCTGCTGGTGTTCGGGGCGCGTAGCCCCAACGAGGCCGCGTACGTGGATGAATTGACGCAGTTGCCCCCCGAGACCACGCAACTGCGTTTTGCATGGTCGCGCCAGCCCGACCAGCGGCGCCGCTATGTCCACGATGAAATCCGCGCGGCGGCGGCGCCGATATTGCGTCTGCTGGCCGATCCGAGCTTGAGTGTCTGCCTGTGCGGCGTGCCGGCAATGGAAGTCGAGGCCGAGCGGGCGCTTTCCGAGGTTTGTGAGGCGGCGCAACTGGACTGGGCTGGCATTCGAGCACAACTGCAACAGCGCGGTGCGCTGCACGTCCAGACCTACTGACCTCAGCATGAGCGGATGCGGCAAGTGAAATCACAAACCATGAAGACCCCGGAACTGAATAGCGATACGCCGCCAGTGTTCGTCGAGCGCCGGTTTCCGACGCATGACGGAATCGAACTGGTCGCCGATATCGGCGGTGATCCGGAGGCGGTGCCGGTCGTGTTGCTGCATGGTGGCGGACAGACCCGACATTCCTGGAAGAATGCTGCTGGTGCTCTCGTTGATGCGGGTTATCACGTGATCAATCTCGATTTGCGCGGTCACGGCGACAGCGGCTGGTCGCCGCAAGGCGTCTATACCGGTGCGGTTTTCGTTGCCGATGTGCGCACGGTCCTGGCTACCCTGCCAAGACCCGCCATCCTCGTCGGCGCTTCACTCGGCGGCATGGTGTCGCTGGCCGCGCAGGGCGGCGCCAATGACGATTTCGCGGCGGCGCTGGTGCTGGTGGACATCGCGCCCAAGGTGGAGCCTGAGGGCGTACAGCAGATCGTGCAGTTCATGGCGATGACGCGCGACGGCTTCGACAGCCTTGAGGCGGCGGCGGACGCGATCGCGCACTACCTGCCGCATCGGCCGAAGCCTCAGCAGCTCGACGGTTTGCGCAAGAACCTGAACCTGGGGCCGGATGGTCGCTTTCGCTGGCATTGGGATCCGGAGTTCGTGGCCGGCGCGCAGCGCCCCGGTGCCGAAGACGTGCAGCAACAGCTCCAGGCGGCGGCGCGCACACTGCGCATTCCGACGCTGCTGGTGCGTGGCGCCAAGAGCCATCTGGTCAGCGACGACAGCGTGGCCGATATGCGCGCCCTGGTGCCGCACGCCGAGTTCGTCGATGTGCTCGGCGCGCATCACATGGTGGCGGGCGACGAAAACGATGCCTTCAATCAGGCGGTGATCGAATTCCTGCTTCGTTGTGCGCCGCCGCACGCCGGGGCCGGGCAATGAGCCGCCTGATCCTGATGCGTCACGGGCAGGCGTCGTTCACCGGCGAGGTCTATGACGCACTGTCGCCGCTCGGATTCGAGCAGGCCACGCAGGTGGGACGCTGGTGGAAGACCCATAAACCGGTACCGGACGAAGTATGGACCGGTCCATTGCGGCGCCAGCGTGAAACCGCCGAATCCCTTGCGCAGGCCAGTTGGCCCGCGGTCCGGAACGAAGTCCGTCTCGACGAGTTCGCGGACCGAGACGCGATTCTCGATTCGCCCGAGGCCCGCCGACTGCTGGCGCAGCAGCGTCTCGGCGAAGTCGCGGATCGCATCCAGGCCTACCAGAGCGCGATCGAAGCCTGGACCGCCGGACGCGTGCAACTGCCGGGCACGCTGCCGATCGAGACGTTCCGCGCGCGTATCGCTGCTTGGCTGGAGGAGTGTCTGTCGCGCACGGGCTCGGGGCGTACCGTGCTGGCGGTGACGTCCGCGGGCGTCATCGCGACCGCCGTCGCGGCACTGCTGGAGGCGCCGAACCCGGCCATTCCGCGCGTTTTGCGGGTATTGCGCAACGCGTCGATGACCGAAATCCTGTTTTCAGGCAGCATGCGCAGCCTGAATTCGATCAACGATGTGCAAGCCTTGTCAGAGCAACAGCTCACCTTGATGTGAGTGTCAATTCGGACAGGAATCAAAAACGGCCGAGAACCGGTCCGACCGAAGCTCGCGGACCAGGGCCCTTTAGCCGGATAATCCGGGGCGCCGGAACGGTGTGCAGGCACACCACTACTTATATGGACCGAGGGAGATACAGATCAATGTCGGATAGCAGTCCCGCAACCAACAAACCCACCACCGTTATCGTTGGAGGGGGGCAGGCCGGTTCGGAAGCCGCCTCCGCGCTGCGACAGGCAGGCTTCGAGGGTCGAGTCATCCTGATTGGCGAGGAGCCGTACCCGCCGTATCGTCGTCCGCCGCTGTCCAAGGCGTTCCTGTCGGGTGACGCAGCTGCGGAGACGCTGCTGATCAAGCCGCTGAGTGCTTATGAAAAGGCCGGAATCGAATACATCGGCGGCATGCGCGTGGTCAATGTGGAACGTGAACTCAAGCGCGTTGAGCTTCAGGATGGCCGTGAACTCGATTACGACTTTCTGATACTCGCCACCGGCGGCTCGGCGCGAAAGCTGTCGTTCCCGGGCGCTGACAAGAGCAACGTCCACAGCCTGCGTACTGCCGACGATTCGATCGCCATTCGCGGAGAGTTTGTCGAGGGGCGCAAGCTGGTGGTGATCGGGGGCGGCTATATCGGCCTCGAAGTGGCGGCGCACGCGATCAAGAACAAGGTCGCGGTCACGGTGCTTGAAGCCGCGCCGCGGGTACTCGCCCGCGTCACGGCGCCGGACATGTCGAGCTTCTACGAAAAGGTGCATCGTGAAGCCGGAGCCGATGTGCGCACCGGCGTGGTGGTGCAGGCTTTCGACACCGAGGGCGACAAGGTCACGGCCGTGGTACTCGACGACGGTTCGCGAGTGGAGGCCGATCTGGTGGTCGTGGGTGTCGGCATCTCGCCAGCGGTTTCGTTGGCACTGGATGCCGGCCTGGAGGTCAGCAATGGCATCGTCACCGATGGCAACTGCCGCACAGACGACCCGAGCATCTTCGCGATCGGCGACTGCGCCAACTCGCTGAACGGCTTTCTTGAAACCCGGGTACGTATCGAATCGGTGCCCAACGCGATGGAGCAGGGGCGCATCGCCGCCGCGGCGATCGTCGGCAAGACGCCAGCTCCGCAACTGCCCCCCTGGTTCTGGTCGGACCAGTACGATCTCAAGTTGCAGATGGTCGGTTTGTCGCAGGGCTATGATCATGTGGTCTTGCGCGGCAATCCGGACACGCGCTCGTTCATGGCGTTCTACCTGCGGGAGGGCCAGCTCATTGCAATCGATTCGGTCAATCGTGCCCCTGAATTCATGGCCGGCAAGAAGCTCGTGGCCGAGCGCTGCAAGCCTGATCCGGCGGTGCTGGCCGACGAGTCCGTGCCACTGAAATCGCTGCTCGAAGCCGCCGGGTGAGGCAGCCGTTCACGCGCGAAAAGCGCGCAAGCCCGCTAGAATGGGGCGCTTCGGCGCTACGCCGTCTGGCTGATGGCGTAGCGTCTTTCGGCTTATTTGGATCAAGGGTTGCCACCATCGTAGACCCCGTACGTATTCCGCGCGCGGAACATTCGATTTCGCGTTCGCAGATTTCCAGCGCCACGCTGAAGGTTCTCTATACGCTCAAGGACGCCGGCTATGAGGCCTACATGGTCGGTGGCGGCGTGCGCGATCTGCTGGCTGGCGTGCCGCCAAAGGATTTCGACATCGCGACCGATGCCAAGCCCGAGCAAATTCGCGCTCTGTTCCGCAATTGTCGCCTGGTGGGGCGTCGTTTTCTGATCGCCCACGTTCGCTTCGGTAGCGAAGTTCTCGAAGTGACCACGTTTCGTGGCCCGATCAGTGATTCCCACGAACGCGACGACAGTGGGCGGATTCTTTCGGACAACGTCTATGGAACGCTGGAGGAAGATGCTTTTCGCCGCGACTTCACCGTCAACGGGCTCTACTACGATATTCGCGATTTTGCGATCGTCGATTATGTTGGCGGGCTCGAGGACCTGAAGCGGCGTCAGCTGCGCCTGATCGGCGACCCCGAGCTGCGCTATCGCGAGGATCCGGTGCGCATGCTGCGCGCCGTGCGTATCGCCTCGAAGCTGGGTTTCGAGATCGAAGCCTCTGCGCGCAAGGCAATTCCGCAGCTGGCGCCGTTGCTGGGCGAGGTTCCGGCAGCGAGGTTGTTCGAAGAAGTGCTGAAGATACTGCTGGCGATCGATGCCGCGGCGAGCTTTCGCACCCTGTGTGAACTCGGACTGTTTCGCGAAATGTTCCCGCAGAGCGAAGCCGTGATCTCGGAATCGCCGCAGTTGCTGCAGTTCGTCGAGTCGGCTCTGAGCAATACCGCCGACCGACTTGCGCGTGGCGCCACGGTGAGTCCGTCGTTTCTCTATGCCGCGTTGCTGTGGCCGGCGGTGGAACGCCGAGCGTCGACCTTGCAGGACAAGCAGGGCCATCCGCCGGCCGTAGCCTGGACTCAGGCGGCGGAAGAAGTGGTGGCGCGGCAGATTTCCCGGGTGGCGATACCGAAGCGTTTCAGTGTGCCGGCTCGTGAAATCTGGATGTTGCAGCCCCGCTTCGAGCAGCGTCGCGGCGCGAGAGCCAAGCGGCTGCTGGGACATCCACGCTTTCGTGCCGCCTACGATTTCCTGCTGCTGCGCGCAGAAGCAGGCCTGGCGCCGCAGGAACTGGCGCAGTGGTGGACCGATGCGCAGGAATCGGTCGAACTCAGCGACTTGCCGCCGGTTCCGGATGAAGACGGGGATGCCGCCCCGGCGACGCGCAAGCGCCGCCGTCGTCGGCGCAGTCGCAGTGGCAAACCCGCCGGCTGAGCGATGGCGCTCGCTTATATCGGCTTGGGCGCCAACCTCGGCGAGCCTGCGCTGCAACTTCAGCGAGCCATCGAGGCGCTGCGCGCGAGTCCTGGATTGACGGTGCGCGCCGAGTCAAGTTTCTACCGCACCGATCCGCTGGGCCCTCCGGGGCAGGCGGATTACTGCAATGCCGTGGTGCTGATCGAAACCGCGTGCAGTCCGGATGAAGTGTTGCAGCGACTGGTTGCGATCGAGGATGCGCTCGGCAAACGGCGCGACGGACCCAAATGGGGTTCGCGGCGTATCGATCTGGATTTGCTGCTCTACGACCAGATGCGGATCGATCGCAGCGATCTGCAGGTGCCGCACCCGGGTATCACCTCCCGGAATTTCGTGCTGGTGCCACTACTGGAGTTGGCCCCGGACTTGATGCTTCCGGGCCTGGGCAGGGCTCGCGACTTCCTGGATCGGGTCGGCATGGACGGAATCGATCGCTGGTCTCGATAATGCGGCCCAAGCGCGGGCTTCGGAACGCTCCGCTTCCGGACAGGCTGATATAGTCGCGCTCTCGAAACCTGAGCCGAGGAGAGGCATGGACATGGTCAAATCCGTCAATGTCGCGGAACTGCACCGGATGCGCGCAGCCGGTGAAAAAATTGCCTGCCTGACCTGCTACGACGCCAGTTTTGCGCTGATCGAAGATCGTGCTGGTGTGGACTTCGTGCTGGTCGGCGATTCGCTGGGAATGGTGATCCACGGCCGATCGACCACCACCGCAGTCACCGTCGATGACATCGTCTATCACTGCCGAGCCATCAAGGACAGCCTCAAGCGCGCCTATCTGGTGGCCGACCTGCCGTTTCTGTCCTACGCCACTCGCGAGCGCGCACTCGACGCCTCGCAGAGGCTGATGCAGGAAGGCGGTGCGAAAATGGTCAAGCTCGAAGGTGGCCGCGAGCAGGCTGACATCGTCGAGTATCTGTCGGTCAGAGGCGTACCGGTCTGCGCACATCTGGGTTTGCAGCCGCAGTTGATTCACAAGCTGGGCGCGTTCAAGGTGCAGGGCAGGGACGAAGCCGCCGCCTCCGCTATGGCACGTGACGCGCGTCTGCTCGAGGAAGCCGGTGCGGACTGTCTGTTGCTCGAGTGCGTCCCGGCTGATCTGGGGCGGCGCATCACCGAGGCAGCCACGGTGCCGGTCATCGGTATTGGCGCCGGCGCCGGCGTGGACGGCCAGATGCTGGTGCTGCAGGACATTCTCAACATCTCGCCGATGGTCACCGTCGGCCGTTCGCCCCGTTTCGTGCAGAATTTCATGGCGCAGGCGAGCGATATCGAGACGGCCGTTGCGGCCTATGTACAGGCCGTCAAGTCCGGCGCGTACCCCGCGGTGGAGCATTGCTTCTGAGCCGCGACGATGCAATTGATCCATGAAGTGACCGCCTTGCGCGCCGCGATCGCGCAGCGTCGCGCCCAGGGCCAGCGCATCGCGCTGGTGCCGACCATGGGCAATCTTCACGCCGGGCATGCCAGTCTGGTCGCCCAGGCGCGGGATTCGGCGGACTGCGTGGTGGTCAGCATTTTCGTCAATCCCCTGCAGTTCGGGCCGAACGAGGATTTCGATCGCTATCCAAGAACGTTCGACGCGGATTGCGAGGTGCTGCGTGAGCAGGGCGCCACCCTGGTTTTCGCGCCATCGCTCGAACAGATGTACCCCAACGGCTACCCGCCGAGTACCACCGTGCAGGTCGACGGGACCCTGGTCGAGCAACTGGATGGCTTGTCGAGGCCGGGACACTTCCGTGGCGTGGCGACCGTCGTCAACATCCTGTTCAACCTGGTGCAGCCGGATCTGGCGATATTCGGTGAAAAGGACTACCAGCAGCTCGCCGTTATCCGCCGTATGGCCGCGGATCTCGGACTGCCGATCGAGGTCAGTGGGGCGCCGACCGTTCGCGAAGCGGACGGGCTCGCGCGCAGTTCGCGCAATCAGTATCTCAGTGCGGAACAACGTGCCCGATCCATCGGGATTTTCGCCAGTCTGCAGCATGTCGCCTCGGGTCTGCGTTCTGGCCGGCGCGACTTTTCGGCGCTGGAGCGCGAGGCTGCCGAAATGCTGGTCGAGCGCGGATTTCAGCCGGACTATGTGGCGATACGCGCACCGGATTTGGCTCCGCCGACGGTGGATGCCGATGGCTATGTGGTGCTCATCGCGGCGCTGCTTGGATCGACGCGGCTCATCGACAACCTGACTGTGAACCTGCACCTCGCCACGTGAGCTGCGCGCATCGGCGCACGCCGAAAGCCCGTCCCGTCGATGAGCCGGGCCTCGGGAACCGTTGGTCCGCGCCGTGGTTGCCGCTGCCCCGATAGCTCGCTACACTCCGAAATTCGCAGGGACGGACCGGCGGTTCGACCTGTTTATGGGCGCATGTCTTAGTGGGCCGCCCGTCTTGAAAAGAAACCCTCGATGCCGGGTGCATGTCTTGGTGGGCCACCCGGGGTCGCCAAAAAACCCGTTGAGGGAAAGCCATGCATATCACGCTGCTTAAAGCCAAGCTGCACCGTGCCTGCGTGACGCACGCCGAATTGGACTATGAAGGTTCGTGTGCGATTGATTCGAATCTGCTCGACTCGTCAGGAATACTCGAATACGAGCAAATCCAGATCTACAACGTGACCAATGGCGAACGTTTCACGACGTACGCGATCCGCGCGGAGGCCGGTTCGCATGTCATTTCGGTCAATGGCGCCGCTGCCCACAAGGCGGGTGTGGGCGACCGCCTGATCATCTGCAGCTACGCCGGTCTCGATGCAGCCGCGGCGCGCAACCACAAGCCGAAGCTCATCTATCTGGATGAGAACAACCACGTGACTCGGACCGCCAACACGATTCCCGTTCAGGCCGCCTGACGGCGCCGTGCCCGCACGAAAGCCGGCGGCACCCGCCGCCGCGGCGCGGGTTGCCGCGCTGTTTCCGACGCTGATCTATCACGCCCCGCTCAAGACGCGGGGCGTGACGTCTCTGAACCGCGAACTGGAGCGTGAGGCGCATCAATTGCGCGATCACGATGTCGCCGGCCGCCGCTGGTCGGGCAAGGCTTATCCCGGCGGCTACACCAGCTATGCCTCGCTCGACCAGCTGCACCAGATGTCGAGCACATTCTTCGATGTGCGTGCCGCGATTGACCGCCATGTGCGCGCCTATGCGCGGGCGCTGCATTGGGATCTCGGCGAAGCCCGTCTGCAGATGACGGACTGCTGGATCAACATCATGGGGCCGCTGTGCGCGCATGGCGCCCATGTGCATCCGCACGCCGTGGTCAGCGGCACCTACTACGTCAAGACGCCCGCCAGGAGCAGCGGCCTGCGTTTCGAGGATCCGCGACTGGCGAGCTTCATGGCGGCGCCCGCAAGAACCGACGACGCGCCCGAGCCGATGCGTCATCACGTGATCTATCCGGCGCGTGCAGGCTGGCTCACCTTGTTCGAAAGCTGGCAGCGCCACGAAGTCCCGCCCAGCCTCGCCAGTGGCGAGCGCATCAGCATCAGCTTCAACTACGCCTGGGTCTGAAGCTCTGGCACCAGCGTTCAGGATACGGACACTTTGCTGCGGGCACACTTCCGAGGATAGGCTTGGGAGTCCAGCATCCAAAAGAACAATCAGATGTCCGAACTGACGAACAGCGCCGTCTGGCACGAACTCGTCGGGCATGCCGAGAGGTTGTGCGCGACGAATCTCAATGAACTGTTTCAGCAGCAGCCCGAACGGGCTGAGGAACTGAGCGTCGAGGCGCTCGACCTGTTCCTGGATTTCTCCAAGCAGCGCGTGGATTCGCCCGTGCTGGCCAGCCTGCACCGGCTGGCCCGCCAATGTGGTTTCGAGCAATGGCGTGAACGCCTGTTCGCTGGCGAAGCGGTCAATCACACCGAAGGCCGGGCCGCCTACCACATGGCCCTGCGCTGTCTCGACGACACCCCGATGCGCGTCGACGGCGACAACGTCGTGCCGCTGGTCGCAGCGGTGCGTGACCGTTTTTGTGCGTTCGCGGAAGCGGTACGCGGTGGGCAATGGACCGGCGCCAGTGGTGACGTCATTCGCGATGTCGTCAACATCGGCATCGGCGGTTCGGACCTGGGCCCGCGCATGGTCTGCCAGGCGCTCGCACCTTATTGCGACGGCCCGCGTTCGCACTTCGTCGCCAACGTGGACGGTGCCGAGCTGTCGGATACCCTGGTGGGCCTTGATCCGGCGCAGACGCTGTTCATCATCACTTCCAAGACGTTCACCACCCAGGAGACCATGGCCAATGCGCATGCCGCGAGGCGATGGCTGGTTGGCCGTCTGGGCGAAGCGGCCGTGGCCAGGCACTTTGTCGCGGTGTCGACCAATGCCGATGCCGTTCAGAGCTTCGGCATCGCGGCCGACAACATGTTCGAGTTCTGGGACTGGGTCGGCGGTCGCTATTCGCTGTGGTCTGCGGTCGGTGTGTCGATCGCCGTCGCGATGGGTGCGGAGCGCTTCGTGGAACTGCTGTCCGGCGCCCAGGCGATGGACCGCCATTTCGCGACGACCGAGGGCGCCGACAATCTGCCGCTGACGCTCGGCCTGCTGGCCGTATGGAACACCAATTTCCTGAACTGTCCGACCCAGGTCTTGGCGCCGTATTCGCAGCGCTTGCAGCGGTTCCCGGCCTGGGCGCAGCAGCTGGAGATGGAATCCAACGGCAAGAGTGTGGATCGCGACGGCGTCGCGCTGGACTACCGCACCACGCCGGTCCTCTGGGGCGATGTCGGTACCAATGCCCAGCACGCCTATTTCCAGATGCTGCATCAGGGCACGGACGTCAATCCGGTGGACTTCGTATTGCCGCTCGCCGCCGATCACGAACTGCACGAGCAGCAGAAACTGCTGATCGCCAACTGCCTGGCGCAGGGTGCCGCGCTGATGCGCGGCAAGGATGCCGATACGGTTCGCGCCGAGCTGTCCGCGCAGGGCCTGCGCGGCACCGAGCTGGATGCGGCCGTGCCGCATCGGGTGTTCAGCGGCAACCGGCCCAGCAACACACTGCTGATGCCGCGCGTCGACCCTTTCCATCTGGGCGCGCTGCTGGCGCTCTACGAGCATCGCACCTTCGTGCAGAGCGTAATCTGGAACATCAACGCCTTCGACCAATGGGGCGTCGAACTGGGCAAGCAACTGGCCAAAAGCGTCGTCAGCGCGCTCGATGGCGAGGTGGCCGAACTCGACCCCTCGACCCGCGCACTGGTCGCACGCGTCAGCGAAGGGGTCGGGTTTCAGCGGTAGCGGCAATGCCAATGCAATTCTTCAATAAAACAGGAGTGAACAGCATGAACAAGATCAAAGCGATCCTTGCCAGCTTCGCCGTTTCGGCGATGCTTACCGCCGTATTGCCGACGCCGGCCTTGGCGGCCGTGGTCAGCACGGAGCAGATGATGTCCCAGGGCGCCAGCACGCGGGATCGTGCGGCGGTCGATACCTTCCTGGCGCGGGCCGACGTCCGCGATCAGTTGCAGGCCTGGGGTGTCGCACCCAGCGTGGTCGAGCAGCGCGTCGCGTCGCTGTCGGATCAGGAACTGCAGGAGCTGTCGCTGAAGATACAGGAGCAGCCGGCCGGCGGTGACGCGATCGCCGTCATCGGCATCGTGTTCCTGGTGCTGCTGATTCTCGAACTGGTCGGCGTGACCAACGTCTTCACCTCGATCTGAGTGTTCGGGCGACGATCTGCGGACCGCCTGGTGCGGTCCGTTTTCGTTGGTCTTCCCGGAGCCTGCCTGGCTCTGGCGCTGCTGGCCGGCTGTGCCGCAGGGCCTGAAACCCTGCGTCTGCGACAGGAGACCGTCAGCGTCGAGCTGAGCGACACGCCGTTCTTCGCGCAGGAGCGCTACCAGTGCGGGCCTGCGGCGCTGGCGACCGTGCTCGTGAACTCGGGCGTGCCGGTGACGCCTGAAGCCCTGGTGTCCGAGGTCTACATTCCGGAACGCGAAGGCAGCCTGCAGTCCGAGATGATCGCGTCCGCACGGCGGCATGGGCGTGTGCCGTTCCGGCTGGACGGCCATGTCGAATCGGTGCTCGCCGAACTCTATGCGGGCCGCCCGGTGCTCGTTTTCCAGAATCTGGGCCTGAACCGGCTTCCGGTCTGGCACTACGCGGTCACGGTCGGACACGATGCTGATCGCGGCGAATTCGTGATGCGCTCTGGCACCGAACCACGTCACATCGAGTCCGACAAGGACTGGCTCGCGCGCTGGGACCGCGGCGGGCGCTGGACCGTAGTTGTGGTCCGACCCGACGAGCTGCCAGCCAGCGCCACCGCCGAAACCTGGCTCGCTGCCGTCGCCCCGTTCGAGTCTCTGGGGAGGCCGGAAACGGCCCGAATCGCGTATGAGGCGGCGAGCCGGCGCTGGCCCGGCAAGGCGCTGGTCTGGGCGGCCCTGGGCAATGTGCATTATGCGCTCGGCGAGCAGTCCGAAGCGGCCAAAGCGTATGCCCGGGCGATCGACATCGACCCCTCGGCGAGTCTGGTGCGCAACAACTATGCGCAGACGCTCGCCGAACTCGGCTGCACCGAACGTGCGCAGCAGGAGCTGGCGACGGCGGAGGTCGGCGCGAACCCCTCGCAGCTCACCTTGCTGCGTTCGACCCGGGCCGATATTGCTGCATTGAACACGAGCGCCCGCTGCCCCCTCAAGCCTTGAGCGCCACCGCAGGCTCGCGGATTCAGACTGCGAGGCCGTGGCGCTGCAAGGCCCAGTGCACGTGCTCGCGCACGATTGCGTTGGCATCGTCGGCCCGCGCCTTCAGCGCCTCGATGATTCCCGGTTCCCGCGGGGCATTGCCCAGCGCCACCGCGAGATTGCGCAGCCAGTTGCCGTAGCCGCCGCGTCGCAAGGCCATACCCTCGGTGCGTCGCAGGTATTCGTCCTCTTCCCAGGAAAACAGTTCGACCAGGGACGGTGCATCGAAGCCGTGGCGCACATTGAAGTCGGGCACTTCGGCGGGACGGGCGTAGCGGTTCCAGGGGCAAACGATCTGACAGTCGTCGCAGCCGAAGATTCGGTTGCCGATGGCCTCTCGAAATTCCAGCGGAATGCTGCCGCGGTGCTCGATCGTGAGATAGGAGATGCAGCGCCGCGCATCGAGTTGATACGGCGCCACGATCGCACGCGTCGGGCATATGTCGATGCAGGCCTGACAGCTGCCGCAGTGGCTGCGTGGGGCGGCATCGGATGCCGCCAGCGGCAGGTCCGTATAGATTTCGCCCAGCAGGAAGTACGAGCCGGCCTTGCGGTTGAGCAGCAGGGTGTTCTTGCCGATCCAACCCAATCCGGCGTCGCGCGCCAAGGCTTTTTCGAGAGATGGCGCGCTGTCCGAAAACACCCGGTAACCGTGCGGTTCGATCTCTTCGCCGATACGCGCCGCCAGCTTCAGCAGGCGTCCGCGTACGGTTCGGTGATAGTCCCGTCCGAGCGTGTAGCGTGCGATATAGCCCTTGCGCGGATCATCCAGCACCGATTGCGCGTCCGCGCCGACCGGCCAGTAGTCCATCCGGGCCGAGATCACCGAGACCGTGCCTTCGCGCAACTCGGCCGGCCGGCTGCGCTGCGCAGGGTTTCGGTTCATGTAGCCCATTGAACCGTGGTAGCCCTGCTCCAGCCAGTGGCGCAGGTGATGCTCGTCCTTCTGCAGCTGGACTCGCGAGACCGCGGCATCGGAAAAACCCAGATCCTGAGCCCAGGCCAGAATGCGTTCCGGCAAGGCGTTCAGGGCCGGGCGATCGGCTTCTATACTGGTGGGCATGTCACATCCATCATCACGCGCATTCTACGGCGCCGAGCAGGTTCGCGAGCTGGATCGCCGCGCCATCGAGGACTGCGGCATTCCCGGCCATGTACTGATGAAGCGTGCCGCAGCGGCGGCCTGGTCCGCTGCCGTGGCGCGATTGCGCAAACCGAAGCGGGTCGTGGTGGTGGCGGGCTCCGGCAACAACGGCGGCGACGGATACGAACTCGCACGACTCGCTCAAAGCGATGGTCTCGACGTGCGCGTGCTCGAACTGGCCGGCGAACGGCGCGGCGATGCGGCCACGGCGCGTTCGGCCTGGCTGGAGGGCGGGGATGCGGTGTTTCCGGCCAGCGCCGACGCGCTGAGCGAATGCAGCAAGGGCGTATTGCTCGTCGACGCCGTGTTCGGCACCGGTCTGTCGCGCGCCCCGCGGGGCGAAGCTGCCGCCTGCCTCACCGCGATCAATGCGGCGCGTGATCGCGGTGCGCAGGTCCTGGCGCTGGATATTCCGAGCGGTCTGTTCGCAGACAGCGGACAGGCACCGGGTGTCGCGGTCAGCGCCGATCTCACCGTCAGCTTTATCGGCCGCAAGCCGGGGCTACACCTGGGGGAGGGACCGGACCGGACCGGCGATCTGGTCTTCGACGCGCTTGAAATTCCGGCGACGATCTATGAGGCGCTTCCACAGGCGGCCAGCCTGCTGGGTGAGGATCTGTTGCGCAGCACTCTGAGCCGGCGTCCACGCTCGGCGCACAAGGGCAGTCACGGCCATGTGCTGTTGATCGGCGGCGACGGTGGCACCAACGGCGCCTTGCTGATGGCGGCGCGCGCAGCCTTGCGCGGCGGCGCCGGCCTGGTCAGCGTCGCGACGCGCTCGGCGCATGCGGCCGGCCTGGCCATGGCGCAGTCCGAGCTGATGCCGCACGGCGTTGAGGATGTCGAGGCGCTTGCATCATTGATCGACAAGGCCGATGTCGTCGCGATCGGGCCTGGTCTTGGCCAGCAGGCCTGGGGTCGGACGATGTTCAAGGCGGCCCTGGCCTGCGAGCGCTTGCTGGTGCTGGATGCCGATGCGCTGAACCTGCTGGCGGATTCACCGAGATCGCGCGAAGACTGGGTATTGACGCCGCACCCAGGTGAGGCGGCACGCCTGCTGCAACTCGATACGGCCACGATTCAAGGCGACCGCCTGTCGGCCGTCGCGCAGCTGCAACAGCGGTACGGCGGCGTTGCCGTGCTCAAAGGGGCCGGCAGCCTGGTGCAAGGACGCGAACTGGGGCTGTGCCCGCACGGTAACCCGGGCATGGGCGTCGGTGGTATGGGAGATGTGCTGACTGGCGTGGTCGCCGCCGTATTGGCGCAGCATCGCAGCATGCCGATGTCTACCGAAACCGCAGTGGGAGTGGCTGTGGCAGCGCACGCCCTGGCTGGCGATCTGGCGGCGAAGCGCGGCGAACGTGGGCTGCTGCCCAGCGACCTGATCGACAGCCTGCGCGAGATCATGAATCCATGAAACGGTTCCTGGCGGACGAGGCGGCGACAATCGAGATAGGCCGGGCGCTGGCCGCCGCTCTGGTGGATGTGCCGGGCGCAGTCATTTTCCTTGAAGGCGATCTCGGTGCCGGCAAGACCACGCTGGCCCGGTCGATTCTGCGTGGGCTGGGGGTGCGGGGAACGGTGCGCAGTCCGACCTATACCTTGCTTGAACCCTACGAGCTTGAACTCAGGCGAATCCTGCACGTGGACCTGTACCGGATCGCCGACCCCGATGAGCTCGATCAACTCGGTTTGAACGACTATCCATCCGGCGAAACGCTGTGGCTGGTGGAGTGGCCACAACGTGGAATCAGCCATCTGCCCGCAGCGGATCTGGAGATTCGCCTGCAGGCCGATGCGGCCGGACGAAACCTGGAGATTGCTGCGCGGACGGCGCTCGGACGGGCGATCGAAGCCGCTTTCTCGGCGCAAATCGGCCGGATTCAGGGCCGTTTGCAAGGCTTCACTTTAACTAACCGCTGATAAATGCTGTTTTAATTAAAGAAAATGCTTGATAGATCGCTTCTCCACGCTTAGACTTCGCCTGGGGTCACTCTCCAGGGAGAACCGGCGGTGCGCTGCCTGTCGTTGCTGTTCCTATTGCTGCCATTGGCTGTGGGCGCGAAAGAACTACGCGACGTACGCGTGTGGGCCGGACCCGAGACCACGCGGGTGGTTTTCGATCTGTCCGCGCCGACCGACCACAAGGTTTTTTCGCTGGTTGCACCGGAACGCGTGGTCATCGACCTCGACGGGGTCGAGCGCTCCTCACGTCTGGCGGCCTCACTCGAAGGCAGTGGCCTGGTCCAGCGCATTCGCACGGGCCGGCGTCCCGATGGGGCACTGCGCGTCGTGCTCGATCTCAGTGAAGCGGTTCGCCCCAAGAGCTTCGACCTGACCCCGAACGGTGACTATGGCTACCGACTGGTGGTCGATCTCGGTGAGCAAGGCACGCTGAATCTGCCGGAAGGTCGCGACAGCACGACGATCGCCGCCGCAGCGCCCGAACAACAGCCGGCGCCCGAATCGGCGCCGCCGGTGCCGCAGATCAAAGTGCCCGCCGCGCAGGCGCCCCTGCCGGCTGCGAAGCCGAGGAGCACGCTTTACGAAAAGCCGATCGTGATCGCGATCGACGCCGGTCACGGCGGCAAGGATTCCGGTGCGCGCGGTTCGCATGGCGTACTCGAAAAGGACGTCGCCCTGTCGATGGCGCGCCGGCTGGCCAAGCTGGTCAATGCGCAGCCCGGCTATCAGGCCGTCCTCACCCGTGACAGCGATACGCTGATCGCCTTGCGCGAACGCATGAACATCGCGCGTGATGCGCAGGCCGACCTGTTCGTGTCGATTCACGCCAATGCCTACAAGGACAGCCGTGTGAACGGCAGTGCGGTCTACGCCCTGTCACACCGCGGTGCCACGTCCGAGCAGGCGCGCTGGCTCGCCAACAAGGAAAACGCCGCCGATTTGATCGGCGGCGTCGAGCTGTCCGGCAAGGACGACACCCTGGCCGCGGTGCTGTTCGACATCTCGCAGACCTCGGCGATCGAGGCCAGCATCGATGTCGGTGGCCGCATCCTCGAATCGCTGGGCAGCATCAACAAGCTGCAACGTACCTCGGTGCAACAGGCCGGCTTCGTCGTGTTGAAGTCACCGGACATTCCTTCGGTCCTGGTGGAGACGGCTTTCATCACCAATCCCAAGGAAGAAAAGCTGCTCAACGATTCCGGCTATCAGGCGACGCTGGCCAAGGCGATCTTCAAGGGCGTGCAGAGCTATTTCCAGAACTACCGTCCGCTGCGCTATGTCTCTGCGCCGGCCAATTCGGCCAGCAGCAATAATCACACGGTGCGTTCTGGTGACACGCTGTCCGAGGTCGCGCAGCTCCATCAGGTCAGCCTCAACGATCTGCGCAGCGCCAACGGCCTCAACGGCGATCGACTGAAGGTCGGCGAAGTTCTGCAGATTCCGGTCGCGCACTGAGAGCGCTGTCCGTATCCTTCGCGGTTCGACCGATTCGAGCCGCTCGTCTTGCCACCGCCAACTCCACCCGTTTTGCCGCCGCCGCGTTCCGCAAACGGAACTCGCTGAGCCATGGCGATCCGGATACTTCCCGAACAACTGATCAACCAGATCGCCGCGGGTGAAGTCGTCGAGCGGCCGGCCGCCGTGGTCAAGGAACTGGTCGAGAACAGCCTGGACGCCGAGGCCCGGGCGGTCGAGGTTGAGCTCGAAGGTGGCGGCCTCAGCCTGATCCGAATCCGCGATGACGGAAACGGCATCGCACGCGACGAGCTGCCGATGGCCTTGACGCGCCACGCCACCAGCAAGATCGAATCGCTGGATCAGCTGGAGCGTGTCGCCAGCTTCGGTTTTCGCGGCGAAGCGCTGCCCAGCGTGCTGTCGGTGTCACGCTTGTCGCTGGTATCCAGAACGGCGACGGACGAGCACGGCTGGCGATTGGCGGGCGAGGGCGCCATTGCCGCGGACGCGCAGCCGCAACCGGCGCCGCACAGCCCTGGCACCACGCTCGAAGTTCGCGATCTGTTCTACAACACGCCGGCGCGTCGCAAGTTCATGCGCACCGAATCCACGGAGTTCCGTCACGTCGATCAGGCGCTGCGTCGCATCGCGCTGGCGCGGCCGGAGCGCGCATTCGCCCTTCGGCACAATGGGCGAGAGGTGTTTCGGCTGGCCCGCGGCAGCGCCGAGGCCAGAATGAAGGCGCTGTGCGGTGAGGCGTTCGCGGACAGCGCGATCCTCATCGAAGAAGAGCGCCTGGGCATGCGGCTGTGGGGCTGGACCGCGCTGCCGAGTTTCTCGCGCGCGCAGCCCGATCTTCAGTATTTTTTCGTCAATGGTCGCGTGGTGCGCGACAAGCTGGTCGCCTCGGCGCTGAGGCGCGCCTATGCGGACGCCTTGCACAGCACGCGTTACCCCGCATTCGTGCTGTTCTTCGAGCTCGATCCGTCCGGCGTCGACGTGAACGTTCATCCGGCCAAGCTCGAAGTGCGTTTCCGGCAATCGGCAACGGTGCATGACTTTCTGTTCGGTTCGATCCAGCGTGCGCTGCGCGACGTACGGCCGGAGCCGCAGCAACATCACCGCGTCGAGTGGGCACACAAGCCGGATCGGATGGCGTTGTCCTCGGCGGTGCCGGACCCTGGATTTCGCAATACCAACTTCTCGTCCGCATCGGCGCGTTTGCCCTTGCAGCAGGTCGCCGAACCAACGGTCGACTTTGCTCGCACTGCCTGGGCAGCATTGGGCGCCGCGCCGGTCGCGGAGCCCTCGCCGCCTCAGCCGGCGGCGGACAGCGACATGCCGCTCGGCCGCCCCTTGGCGCAACTGGCGGGCGTGTTCATTCTGGCCGAGAACCAGCACGGACTGGTGGTCGTGGACGCCCATGCGGCGCACGAACGCGTGCTGTACGAACGCTTCAAGACCGACCTGCATACCGGCAGCCTGCCCAGCCAACACTTGCTGGAGCCGCTGCGCCTGAATCTGCCCGAAGACCTGGCCGACCTAGCAGACAATCATCGCGATGACTTGCTGGCCTACGGTGTGGAGCTGGATCGCAGCGGCCCGACCTCACTGGCGATTCGAGCGGTGCCGCCACTGCTGCCGCTGGAGGAAGTCGAAGGTCTGGTGCGCAGCGCGCTCGGCGAACGCGCGGCCGGCGAGAGTCACCGCCATTTCGGCGATGTGCTCGACGCGCAGGAACGCGTACTCGCGGACATGGCCTGTCGTGCCGCGATCAAGGCCAACCGCCGCCTGAGCCTGCCGGAGATGGAACGACTGCTGCGCGACATGGAGCGCACCGAGTTGTCCGGCCAGTGCAATCACGGTCGTCCGACCTGGGTGCAGCTCGATCACGGCGCCTTGGACCGGCTGTTTCTGCGCGGTCGATGAATGCCGTCTGAGACGCCGGACGAAGCGATCCCGGTGGTCCTGCTGATGGGGCCGACGGCATCTGGCAAGACGGCGCTGTCGTTCGCGTTGGCGGAACGCTTCGATGTCGAAATCGTCAGCGTCGATTCCGCGCTGGTCTATCGCGGCATGGATATCGGCACCGCCAAGCCGGATGTCGCGGTCCGCGCACGAATTCCGCACCATCTGATCGACATTCTCGACCCTGCACAGGCCTACTCGGCGGCGCGTTTCGCTGCCGATGCCGGCCGCCTGATTCGCGAGATACGTGTGCGCGGCCGACTGCCCCTGCTGGTGGGAGGGACCATGCTGTACTTTCGCGCCCTGACGCGCGGACTCAGCGAATTGCCGCCTGCCGATCCCGAACTGCGGGCCCGCATCGAAGCCGAAGCAGCGGTGCAGGGCTGGCCGCGCCTGCATCGACGTCTGGCGGAGCTGGATCCGGTGACGGCCGCGCGGCTGCATCCGAATGATGGTCATCGCATCCAGCGCGCACTCGAGATCTGTGAACTGGATGGAGGTCCGGCGAGTGCAAGATTCGCGGCCGGCGCGCATTCGACGCTACAGGGGCCGGTCATCAAACTGGCGCCCAACCCGCCAGAACGCGCCCGCCTGCATCAGCGTATCGAACAGCGCTTTCGTCAGATGATCGACCAGGGCCTGGTCGCTGAAGTGGCACGTCTACGCGCACGTGGCGACCTTGATCCGGACATGCCGTCGATGCGCGCGGTCGGTTATCGCCAGATGTGGCGTCATCTGGACGGTGAAACCAGTTTGGAGCAGGCCGTGGATCAGGGCATCGCGGCGACGCGACAGTTCGCGAAACGCCAGTTGACCTGGCTGCGCACCGAGACCGATGTGCACTATCTGGACCCGGATACCCCTGATCTGGCGCGGGCCGCCGAAGATCGGATTCGAGCGTGATACACTCGATCGCGAGACAGTCCGGAGGCGCGGGGACCTTGCCCGGCCCGCCTGTCTGTAACGAATAAAGGACTACCAGGAAAGAACATGTCTAAGGGTCAAACTTTACAAGAACCTTTTTTGAACACGCTGCGCAAAGAACGGATTCCGGTCTCGATCTATCTGGTCAACGGCATCAAGCTGCAGGGCCATATCGAGTCGTTCGACCAGTTCGTAGTCCTGCTCAAGAACAGCGTCAGTCAGATGGTCTACAAGCACGCGATCTCGACCGTCGTGCCGGCGCGCCCGGTGCGCCTGTCGAGTGACGACGATAGCAGCGAAGACTAAGATCGCCCGCGACGCCCGCATGCCTGAGACGGCCACGCGCCCGACGTCGCAAAAAGCGGTACTCGTCAATCTGGAATTCCCGGGTTCCGACTACAGTGTCGAAGCCGCTGAATTCCGCGAGCTGGTGCGCGCGTCCGGCGCCGAGATCACGGCGTTCATCGGTGGCCGTCGCCAGCGTCCGGATTCGAGTCTGTTCGTCGGCAGCGGCAAGGCCGACGAAGTCGCCGAGGCCGTGGAACTGCATTGCGCCGAGCTGGTGGTGTTCAATCACGCGCTGTCGCCGAGCCAGGAGCGCAATCTGGAGAAGCGGCTCAAGTGTCGCGTGCTTGACCGCTCCGGGCTGATCCTCGACATCTTCGCGCAACGTGCACGTTCGCACGAGGGCAAGTTGCAGGTCGAGCTGGCTCAGCTGCAGCATCTTTCCACGCGCCTGGTCCGTGGCTGGTCGCATCTTGAGCGCCAGGGCGGCGGCATTGGCCTGCGTGGCCCCGGCGAAACCCAGCTGGAAACCGATCGGCGACTGGTGCGCCATCGCATCGCGATGCTCAAGCGGCGTCTCGAAGAGGTGCGCAAACGGCGCTCGCTGTCGCGTCAGCAGCGCTTGCGCAACGAAGTGCCCACGGTGTCGCTGGTCGGCTATACCAATGCCGGGAAATCGACGCTGTTCAATGCGCTGACCGGCAATGACAGTTTTGCCTCCAGCCAGCTGTTCGCGACCCTGGATCCGACCTTGCGGCGGTTGCCACTGCCGCCGGGCGAACACATCGTGCTGGCCGATACCGTCGGATTCATTCGCGATCTGCCGCATGATCTGGTGGCGGCGTTCCGTGCCACGCTCGAGGAATCCAGGGACGCCGGCTTGCTGCTGCACGTGGTCGACGCCGCCGACCCGGAATGCAGCGTTCGAATCGAGCAGGTCAATGCAGTGCTTGAGGAGATCGGTGCGACCAAGGCTCCACGGATTCTGGTCTACAACAAGATCGATCTGCTTGATCGCGAGACGCCTGAATTGCAGCGCGATGCCGAAGCTCAGGTCACGCGCATCTACGTCTCGGCCGAAAGCGGGCAGGGACTCGACAGGCTGCGGCAGGTCGTGCGCGATCATTTTTTCGCCGACAGTGTCGAGCGCGAGGTTCGTGTGCCGCTGCGCGCCGGCGGCCTGCGGGCCCGTTTGTTCGAGCACGAGGCGGTGCTGCGCGAACAGGTCGAGAACGATGGCAGCTGGACGGTGACGGTGCGCATGCCGTACGCGCAACTGGCACGTATGTGCCGCGAGGCGGATTTGCCGATACCGGCGCCACCAATGCAGGAATCGGCGCAGTGAACTGCTAGAATCGCGCCGAAATCAGAACGACGGCCGCCGCGTGCGGTCATTTTTATCGACCTTTATCGACAGTTTTCGGTCGGCAGTTTCAACTGCCTCGATCGTCGGAGCACAATATGGCTTGGAACGAGCCCGGCGGCGGCCGCGACCCTTGGAACAACAACGGTGGCGGACGTCGTAGCGGTGGCAATACACCTGACGTGGACGAAATCCTGAAGCGTCTCAAGGCGAGATTCGGTGGTCGCGACGGCAAGGGCGGCAAGGGTTTTTCCGGCGCCGTGCTGCTGTTGTTGCTGGCCATCGTGGCGCTGTGGGGTGCCTCGGGTTTCTACATGGTCAACGAACGCGAACAGGCCGTGGTGCTGCGCTTCGGCGCCTACAGTCGAACCGAAGGCCCAGGTCTGCGCTGGCATGTGCCGTGGCCGTTCGAGCGCGAGGAAAAGGTCAACGTCACCGAGGTGCGCGAGTCCACCGATCGCAGCTCGATGCTGACCGAAGACGAGAACATCGTCGAACTTGAACTGAAGGTGCAGTACCGCGTCACCTCTGCCGAGAACTACCTGTTCAGCGTCAAGGATCCGGATGCGACGCTGCGTCAGGCGACGCGCAGCGCGGTGCGCCAGATCGTCGGCCGCAACACCTTCGACTTCGTTGTGATCGAAGGACGCCAGGCGGTCGCAGATCGTGCGCGAACCTTGCTGCAGGACATTCTCGACGGCTACGAAACCGGCCTGATCGTGATGCAGGTCAACATGATCGACGCGCGTGCGCCGGCACAGGTTCAGGACGCCTTCCTCGACGCCATCAAAGCGCGCGAGGATCAGCAGCGCTTCAAGAACGAAGCCGAGTCCTATTCCAATGAGCGTCTGCCGCAGGCGCGTGGTACTGCCGCTCGTCAGGTCTCCCAGGCCACCGGCTACCGTGACAGCGTGGTGGCGGAAGCCGAAGGTGACGTGGCCCGCTTCACGCAACTTCTGACCGAGTACGAAAAGGCGCCGAAGGTGACGCGTCAGCGCATGTATCTCGATGCGCTCGAAGACGTGATGAGCCGCACCGGCAAGGTGCTGGTCGATGCCAGTGAAGCCAATCCCATGCTGTATTTGCCGCTCGACCAGCTGATGAAGAACCGCAGTGACGCAACCACTGATGGCAAGACCACATCGTCGCTGCCGTCGACGTCATCGAACAGCAGCTCGAACGACAACCGCTTACGCGAACGCGAGAGGCGCTGATGAGCAACCGTCAACTTTTTTCGATCGCGCTCGCCCTGATTGCGGTCTTTGTTCTCTACCAGACGTTCTACATCGTCGACCAGCGCGAACGCGTCATCAAGCTGCGCTTCGGCGAGGTGATTGGTGTCGATTCGCAGCCTGGCGTGCATTTCAAATGGCCGATCGCCGACAGCGTGCGCCGCATGGACAGCCGCGTGTTGACGCTCGACAACCAGTCCGAGGACTTCCTGACCTCGGAGAAAAAGAGCGTCAAGGTCGATTTCTACGCCAAATGGCGGATCCAGGACACGCGCACCTATTACCGCGCCACGGCCGGCCTGGAGATCAACGCCAATGATCGTCTGGCGTCGATCGTCAACCGCGCGCTGCGGGACCAGTTCTCGATCCGCACGATCCGCCAGGTCGTGTCGGATGAACGCGACGACATCATGAAGGCGGTGGAGGACTCCACCGCAGAGAAGGTCGACGAACTCGGAATCCAGCTGGTCGACGTTCGCGTCAAGGCGATCGACCTGCCGGATAACGTCAGCGATTCGGTCTATCAGCGCATGCGTTCGGAGCGTCAGCGCGTGGCCTCCGACTTCCGCGCACGCGGTTCCGAGGAAGCCGAGAAAATCCGTGCGGACGCCGATCGCGAAGCCGCGGTCATCGTCGCCAATGCCTACAAGGAAGCCGAACGCATTCGTGGTGAGGGCGACGCCAAGGCCGCCGAGATTTACGCGACGGCCTACAACAAGGACGCCGAGTTCTATTCGTTCTATCGCAGTCTCGATGTCTACCGGAACAGCTGGAACGGTCAGCAGGACCTGATGGTGCTGGAGCCAAGCAGTGAGCTGTTCAAGTACTTCAAGAACCCAGCGGGTCGCTGATGTGGGACGATCTGCTACGCGCGCTGGCACTGGTCCTGGTGATTGAGGGTCTGATGCCGTTCGCGTTTCCCGGCCGCTGGCGACAGATTCTGCTGCGCATGGCGAGTCTCGATGACAAGCAGATGCGTACCGCAGGTCTGATCGCGATGGTCGTCGGCATCGTCCTGCTGCAATTGGTGCAGTTCCTGCGATGACGCGAAACTGGATGCTGCCGGACGGCGTCGAGGAATGGTTGCCGCCATCGTCGTGGGCGCTGGAAGACCTGCGCCGCAAGCTGCTCGATCTGTATCGCGATCGTGGCTATGGCCTGATCTACACGCCGCTGTTCGAGCACCTGGACACGCTGCTGGTCGGCGCCGGCTCCGATCTGGAAAGCCTGACCTTCAAGCTGGTTGATCCGGCCAGCGGGCGCCTGCTGGGATTGCGTGCGGACATGACGCCGCAGGCCGCGCGCATTGTGGCGCGCCGTTTCGACCAGAGCGATGTCGTCCGATTGTGTTACATCGGTACCGTGCTGCGAACGCAGCCCGACGCGATGGGCGGCTCGCGTGCGCCGCGTCAGGTCGGTTGCGAACTGTTCGGTGATGCCAGCATGAAAGCCGACCACGAAATCCTGCGGCTGTTGGTCGATACCCTGGACATCACCGGTGTCGACCAGGCGCACATCGATCTGGGCCATGTCGGCATCTACCGCTCGCTGGTGGCGCGTCTGGGACTCAATGCGGACGATGAAGCCACGCTGTTCGACATTCTTCAGCGCAAGTCGCAGCCGGACTACCAAGCCTTCAGTTCGGCGGTCGGGATGCCGGCGGACCCGGCGCGCCTGATCTCTGCCCTGATGAGCCTCAACGGTGATCTTGCGGTGATCGATCAGGCGCGGCTCGCGCTCGCGGATGCCGGCGATGAAGCCATGCAGGCACTTTCGGTACTTGAATCGGCCGCTGCGGAGCTGGCCCGTGCGGCGCCGCAACTGCCGCTGCACATCGATCTCGCCGAGCTTCGCGGATATCGCTATCAAACCGGTCTCGTCTTCGCCGCCTTTGTGCCCGGCCACGGTCGCGAACTGGCGCGTGGCGGCCGCTATGACGGTGTCGGCGCAGAGTTCGGACAAGGCCGCCCGGCCACCGGTTTTTCGGCCGATCTCAATGAGTTGCTGCGGCTCGGCGCCTGATTCGCCTCGACGGTGCGCGACCTGCGCGTGTGCGCCGTCGGCGCATCCCTCCATTCTGGAGTTCCATCCATTGTCCACGGACGTCACGGAAATCAGTCATGGCTAAGACAGTCGTCGTCATCGGAGCCCAATGGGGCGATGAAGGCAAGGGCAAGGTCGTCGACCTGCTGACCGAGAAGGTGCAGGCGGTGGTCCGCTTTCAGGGCGGTCACAACGCCGGGCACACGCTCGTCATCAACGGTGTCAAGACCGCACTCAACCTGATTCCCTCGGGAATCATGAGGCCCGGCGTGGCCTGCCTGATCGGCAACGGCGTGGTGCTCTCGCTGCCGCACCTGATCGCGGAGATCGAAAAGATCGAAGCCGCCGGCATGTCGGTGCGCGATCGTCTCAAGATTTCCGAGGCAACGCCGCTGGTGTTGCCGGTGCACGCCCGGCTCGACCAGGCGCGCGAACTGGCGCGTGGCGACGCCAAGATCGGAACCACCGGCAAGGGTATCGGCCCGGCTTACGAGGACAAGGTGGCACGTCGCGCGATCCGCGTCGGCGACCTGTTCCATCGCGAGCAGCTGGCCGCCAAGCTCGGCGAACTGCTCGGCTATCACAACTTCGTGCTGCAGAACTACTTCCATGAAGAGCCGGCCGATTTTCAGCAGACGCTGGATGACCTGCTCGGTTATGCAGAAATCGTCAAACCAATGGTGGCGGACGTGACCGAGCTGCTGCGTCTACACATACGCCGCGGCGACCAAGTGTTGTTCGAAGGCGCCCAGGGCGCGCTGCTCGACGTCGATCACGGAACCTATCCCTATGTGACCTCGAGCAACACCACGGCCGGTGGCGCCTCCACGGGCTCCGGCGTCGGGCCACGCGAGCTTGACTATGTACTGGGCATCGTCAAGGCCTATGCCACGCGCGTCGGTGGCGGCCCGTTTCCCACCGAGCTGGATAATGACATCGGACAGCATATTCGTGACAAGGGCGCCGAGTACGGCACTGTCACCAAGCGTCCGCGCCGCTGCGGCTGGTTCGACGCGGTGGCCGCGCGACGTTCGATCTTCAACAACAGCGTGACCGGCCTGTGCGTCACCAAGCTCGACGTGCTCGACGAACTGGACGTGATCCGGTTCTGTGTCGGTTATCGGGTCGATGGCATGCCTGTCGAGGTGCCGCCGATCGGCGCCGAAGGCTTCCTCAAGATCGAAGCGGTCTACGAGGAATTGCCCGGCTGGAAGCAGAGCACCTACGG
>NZ_JAVRIC010000025.1 GCF_031846245.1 Banduia mediterranea
CGGCTTACCGCGAGCTGTTTCGTTCAACAGACCGTTGCGTCAGGTGTGAATCCTGGAGATCCGCTTGAACAAAGAAAACCGTAATCGACTGATCGGAGTGGGTGCCGTGCTGCTCAGTGTTGCTTCGGCCACCTATTTTTTCCTGGTGAACAGCGCCGACGAGCAGGCCGCCAAGGTGGATCTGACCGTCCCCAGTCTGGCGTCGGAACGCATCCTCTACGCACGTTTCGACCCCTGTGAAGGCGCACACGCGGCGCAAGCGGTCGAGGTGGGCTTCACCCACTTCCACGTCTGGCACGACGCGGTTGAACTCGGTTTGAAGCCGCCGAAACACGCATTCCGGGACGCAGGTGAAGCCTTCCGGTATCTCTACGAGCAACTCGGCTGCCGGAACCCCATGGTGGTGTACGCCCACGCCCGAGTGTTGCGGATACGGCAGGACTGGGATGCGCTCATCCCGGTCATCCATCCGGTGTACGCAGACATGGAAGCCGCGCTACCCGAAAGGGCCTCCTACGTGGCCTACACCATGGGGGCCTCAACCAAGGACCCGCAGGAGGCGATTCGGCATTACAGGCGCGCGCTCGATTACCGCGAGGACGACAACGATTCCAGAGTCAATCTCGTTTCCCGCCTCGTGAGCGTGGGTGAATACGCCGAGGCATGCACGCACATTCTGCGGGCTTGGGATTACCCACTCAGTAGCTACGGGTGGGGAACGCTCAATGGGCTGAACGCCGTGGTCGTGCACAAGTACCCGGAGTGCGCGGCACGGGCCAGGGAACGGTCGCAGAGACGGGATGGCGCGACTTGAAGCCATGACAGAAGGAACATGAGACGGGCCATTTGACGTCTACATGGCGGTTTCTCGCATGTTGAGTGGGGCCATTCTTTCAGTGCCAAGGGAGGACACCTGTAGGGTAATAATAGTAATAGGGGACAGACCACGGTTTTTCGCTACCTTGGAGGCACCCACTGTCCCCTGCATGCCTGATCGGGCGCGGCGCACAACGCGCGGCCGCAACCGTGGCTCCGGGCTCGTGCTCGGCCTGCTCCTCGGCCACTGGCTGTTCGACGACTGAATGCAGTGCCGGCGTGTGAAAGGAACGCGGATATGAAGTGCCGGCCGAACGGATGAGTGCTCCGTTGTCCCTCCGGGAGAAGGCTTTGGGATGAGGGCGCTCGTATGGGGAGAGTGTGCGATTCCACCTGCAGTCAGCTGGAGGCCTTCTTCGACTTCTTGTTGAGGTCGTGCGAATTGAGCCACTTGGCGTAGTCGTCGAGGTCGCCGTCGAAGCCGGTGCATTTTCCGCTGTCGACCAGCCACAGCGTATCGCAGGTGCTGGTGATCAGATGGCGGTCATGGCTGACCAGCATCACCGCGCCGGCAAAGGACATCAGCGCGGTTTCGAGCGCGTGGCGCATGTCGAGGTCGAGATGGTTGGTGGGCTCGTCCAGCAGCAGCAGATTGGGGCTTTGGTAGACCACCATGGCCAGGGCCAGACGCGCCTTTTCGCCACCGGAGAACGGGCCCACCGGTTCGTAGACACGGTCGCCCTTGAAGTTGAAGCCGCCGAGAAACGTGCGAACTTCCTGCTCGGTAACCTTGGGGGCGATGCGCCGGAACAGCACCATCGGCGAGGCGTCCATGTCCAGACTTTCGGTGGTGTGCTGGGCGAAGTAACCGACGCGCAGATGCGTGGCGCGCACCTCCTCGCCCGCCAGCGGCGCGATGGCGCCGGCGATGGTCTGCACCAGCGTGGACTTGCCGGCACCGTTGCGGCCAAGCAGACCGATGCGCTCGCCGGGAGCAACCAGTATGTCCAGGCCGCTGAGAATGACTTTCTCGCCATATCCGGCGGAGACCTTGTCGAAACGCACCAGCGGCGACGGCAGGCGATCCGGCTCCGGAAATTCGAACGAGAACTCGGAATCGGCGTGCACCGCGGCCACCAGTTCCATGCGCTCCAGCGCCTTGATGCGGCTCTGCGCCTGCGTGGCCTTGGAGGCGCTGGCGCGGAAGCGGTTGATGAACTTCTGCAGGTGGGCAACCTGCTTCTGCTGCTTGGCGAAGGCCTGGGATTGCAAGGACAGGCGTTCGGCACGCTGACGTTCGAACTGCGAGTAGTTGCCGGTGTAGAGATTGGCCTTCCTGTTTTCCAGGTGCAGCGTATGGGTGGTGACGTCGTCGAGGAATTCCCGGTCGTGCGAGATCACCAGCAGGGTGCCGGGATAAAGCTTGAGCCAGCCCTGCAGCCAGATCACGGCGTCCAGATCGAGATGATTGGTGGGCTCGTCCAGCAGCAGCGCGTCGGAACGCCGCATCAGCGCGCGCGCCAGATTCAGGCGCATGCGCCAGCCGCCGGAGAACGCGGACACCGGTTGTTGCTGCGCTTCCTGCGAAAACCCAAGGCCATGCAGCAGCGAGGCGGCCCGTGCCGGCGCGGCGTAGCCGCCGATCACGGCAAGGCGCTCATGCACATCGCAAATGGTTTCGATGTCTTCTTCGACTTCGGCCTTGGCGAGACTGGCTTCAAGTTCGCGCAGCTCGACATCGCCATCCAGCGCGAACTCGATGGCAAGGTCCGGCAGTGCCGGCGTTTCCTGCGCGGCGGTGGCCACGTCCCAGTTGTTCATCGAGGAGATCGTGCCGGTGTCCGGCGCCAGCTGGCCCAGCACGGCAGCGAACAATGTGGACTTCCCGGTGCCATTGCGGCCGATCACGCCAACGCGCCATCCGCCGTGTATGGAGAAGGTCGTGTCTTCGAGCAGCGCACGCGGACCGCGGCGCAGGGTCATTTGTGTAGCGGAGATCATCAGTGAGTCAATTGCAGTGCGTATTGGCGGCCGGGTACGGACCGCGCGTGAGATTTTCGGGCGTGCGACCACAAGGCCGAAGCGCTCCGTGCCAGGACCAATTCCTGACGCTCGCCTGCCGGTGGCGAAACCCGAGGGGGCGCCATGGTGACAGGTGTTGGCCCCGAGTTGACCGAATTTCACGATGTGTTCGAAAAAAATCTCGGCGCGGTACGCTGCGGCGCCCGATTTTGCGGCCCAGGCCATTGGCGGCATTCAAGTTTTCCGGCGCCTGTGGCGATTCCGGCGCCGCTCAGCTCATCTGGGCGATGGTCTTGCGGAAGCGGCTCAGCGAAAGCAGGAACAGCAGCGTTCCGATCAGGGCGATCGCGAGCATCTGCGGCCAGACCGCGCTGAAGCCGGCGCCGCGATAGAGGATCGCCTGCGCTGCCGATACGAAGTGCGTGGTCGGCGCGGCCAGCATGATCGCCTGCACGAACTGCGGCATGCTCTCCCTCGGCGTGAGCCCGCCGGACAACATCTGCAAAGGTAGCAGGGTAAGCATCATCAGCAAGGCGAACTGCGGCATGCTGCGTGCCAGGGTTGCCATGAAGATGCCCATCGAGGTCGTGGCGAAAAGATGCAGGCCCGCGCACAGCAGGAACAACGGCACCGAGCCTTCCACCGGGATGCTCAGCGCGCCCTGCACGATGAACGTCAGGGACAGGGCCGTGGCCACAAGCACCACCGCACCCATGGACCAGACCTTGGCGAGCATGATTTCGCCGGGTGTGACCGGCATCACCAGCAGATGTTCGATGGTGCCGTGTTCGCGCTCGCGGATGAGCGCGGCGCCGGCCAGCACGATCGACAGCATCGTGACGTTGTTGATGATTTCCATCAGCGCGCCGAACCAGGATTCATCGAGATTGGGATTGAAGCGGGCGCGCAGCGCAAGATCGACCGGCGGCGGCGTGGTATCGCTGTAGCGGCGTACAAAGGTGTCGATCTCCGTCAGCACGATCTCCTGAATATAACCGCTGCCGGTGAAGGCCTGGCTCATGCGCGTGGCGTCGACGTTGAGCTGGATCACCGGAGCGCGGCCTGCCAGCACGTCGCGCTGAAAATCCGGCGGAATATCCAGCGCGAAGGTGTAGCGGCCCTCGTCCATGCCGGCATCGACCTCACCAATCGAGATGATCGACGGGTCCAGGAAGTGCGGCGGATAGAACGCCGAGACGATGCGCCTCGACAACGGTGAAGCATCCTCGTCGACGACCGCGATCGGCGCCTTGTGCAGGGCCTCGGGCAGCGATGTGGCCGCGGTATAGACCGAGACGCTGAAGGTGTAGACGATCAGCACCAGCATGATCGGGTCACGCACCAGGCTCCACAGTTCCTTGACGCCGAGCCGGAAGACATTGGCGAGGCCCGACATCCTCAGCGCCCCTGTTTCTTCAACAACGCGACGGACAGGCCCAGGACCACCGGAACCGCGCACAACATCGGCCACAGCGCCGATTGCAGCTCGCGCAGCTGCAGCGCCTTGTTGAAGACGCCGCGACCGATGGTGACCATGTGAGTGGCCGGATAGATTTCGCCGATCACGCGGCCGAGCCCTTCGAGCGAGGACACCGGATCGATCATGCCGCTGAACTGCACGGCCGGAATCATGGTGCCGATCACGGTCAGGAACATCGCGGCGACCTGGCTGCGCGTGAAGGTGGAGGCGAACAGTCCGGTACCGGTGGAAAAGGTAACGTAGATCAGCGAGGCCAGTGCGAGGGCGAAGAAACTGCCCTTCACCGGCACGCCGAACACGGTGACGGCGAGCAGGGTCATCAACAGGAAGTTGAGCATGCCCAGCGCGATGTACGGCAGCTGTTTGCCGAGCAGGAATTCGGAGCGCGTCACCGGCGTCACGTAGAGATTGATGATGGAGCCCAGTTCCTTCTCACGCACCACCGACAGCGCTGCCAGCATGGCAGGGATCATCAGCAGCAGGATCGGAATCACCGCCGGCACCATCGCCGGCAGACTCTGTACCTCCGGGTTGTAGCGAAAGCGCGTCTCGATGCCGGCCGCCCCGACGGCGCTCTGTCCGAGCCGGGTCTGCGCGACGCGCAGCAACCAGCTCTGATGCATCCCCCGCACATAACCGCGCACGGTTTCGGCGCGCGACGGCATGGCGCCGTCGATCCAGGCGCCGATCTGCACCGGCCGGCCGCCACTGAGATCCCGCGCGAACCCGGCCGGGATTTCGACCGCCAGAGAGATTTCACCGTGGCGCATGCGTCGATCCAGATCCTGATAGTCGCGGATCGGTTCACGCTCCACGAAATACCGCGAGCCCGAAAGATTCAAGGCGTAATCGCGGCTCAGGCCGGTCTGGTCGCGATCCAGCACGGCGAAACTCAGGTTTTCGACATCCATGGTGATGCCGTAACCCATCACGAACATCAGTATGACGCTGCCGAGCAGGGCCAGCGTCGCGCGGACCGGATCGCGCCGCAGTTCCAGCGCCTCGCGCGCGGTGTAGCTGTAGGCGCGTCCGAAGCTGAATCCCCGGCGCGGACGGCGCGCCGGCCCGCCGCCGGCATTCGGCGGCGTCCCGCCGAACCGTGAATGCTCGGGCGCGGCCGGAGCCGACGGATCCGGCGGAGCCGCGCCGGCGGCCGCCTCGAGATAGCCGATGAAAGCCTGCTCCAGGCTTTGCGCGCCCCACTTGCGCACCAGCTCGGCCGGCGCGTCCGTCACCAGCACGCGGCCCGCATGCATCAGAGAGATACGGTCGCAGCGCATCGCCTCGTTCATGAAATGCGTGGAAATGAAGATCGTCACCTGGTCCTTGCGCGCCAGATCGATCATCAGCCGCCAGAAGTCGTCGCGCGCTACCGGATCGACGCCGGAGGTCGGCTCGTCGAGGATCAGCAATTCGGGCTTGTGGACCATGGCCACGGCCAGCGACAGGCGCTGCCGCATCCCCAGCGGCAGCGCCTCCGGCATCACGCTGCGGACCTCCACCAGCCCGAAGCGCGTCAGCATCTCCTCGACGCGCGCGCCGATCTGCGCAGCCGGTACATGGAACAGGCGCGCGTGCAGCACCAGGTTCTGCTGCACGCTCAGTTCGGAATACAGCGAAAAGGCCTGCGACATGTAGCCGACGCGGCGACGGGTCGCGATGTCGCCGGAAGCGACGGGCTGCCCGAACAGCGAAGCCCGCCCCTCGCTGGCCGCCAGCAGGCCGGTCAGCATCTTCATGGTGGTGGACTTGCCGCAGCCATTGGAGCCGAGAAAGCCGAAGATCTCGCCGCGGCGGATGCGGAAGCTGACGTGGTCGACTGCCGTGAAGTCGCCGAAGCGCATCGTCAGATCGCGTGCCTCGATCGAAATCGCCTGCCCCAGGGCCTCGGTCAGCGGGGGCACCACCACCGCCTCGTAGCCGCCGCGCTGCGACTCCGGCAACAGCGAGACGAAGGCTTCTTCGAGCGATCGCGTGCCGGTCTGCTCGTGCAGTTCGCGCGGCGTGCCGGTGGCGAGCACGCGACCGCCATTGATCGCCACCAGCCAGTCGAAGCGCTCCGCCTCTTCCATGTAGGCGGTGGCGACGATCACGCTCATGTGCGGCCGTTCGCCCCGGATACGCTCGATCAGGTCCCAGAACTGCTTGCGCGACAACGGGTCGACGCCGGTGGTCGGCTCGTCGAGAATCAGCAGTTCCGGGTCGTGGATGAGCGAACAGCACAGACCCAGCTTCTGTTTCATGCCGCCGGAGAGTTTGCCGGCCGGTCGGTTCAGGAACGGGCGCAGCCCGGTGGCGGCGGTCAATTCGTCGATGCGCCGGCGCCGCTCCGCAGCGTTGTGGCCGAACAGGCGGCCGAAGAATTGGAGGTTCTCCTCCACCGACAGCGTCGGATACAGGTTCCGGCCCAGTCCCTGCGGCATGTAGGCGATATTCGGGCACACCGCCTCGCGGTGGCGGGCGCTGGCCATGTCGCCGCCGAGCACCTCGACCCGTCCCCGCTGCACCGCCCGAGCGCCGGCGATCAGGGCGAGCAGGCTGGACTTTCCGACACCATCCGGCCCGATCAGGCCGACCATGCGGCCACCGGGCACCACCAGGTCGATCGCGTCGAGCGCGACAGTCTTGCGGTAGTGCAGGCCGACGCCGTCCAGCCGGGCGACCGGCCGGCGCGCGGACTCGTCGCTCATTCCGGAACCTGCGTGTTCAGTTCCGTCGGCCACGGTGCCGTATCGTCCAGCCGGACCCAGGCGACACCGGGGAGGCCGGTCTTGACCTGGGTGAGATACCGCTGCAACAGCGCACGGTCGATCTGCGCCTTGACACGGAACATCAGCTTCTGCCGTTCGCTGGCGGTCTCCACGGTCTTGGGCGTGAACTGTGCGGTGCTGGCGACATACGAAACCCGTGCCGGGATCACGTAACCCGGCGCCGCGTCGAGCACCAGGCGCACTTCGTCGCCCATGGCGACACGTCCGGTCACGGTCTCTGGCAGAAAGAAGGTCATGTAGACATCGCCGAGATCCACCAGATTGAGCACCTTGCCGCCGCCGCCAACGACCTCGCCGGGCTGCGCGATGCGGTACTGCACACGGCCGTCACGCGGCGCCTTGAGCTGTCCGTCCCGGATATCGGCTTCGATCCGCGCCACGGTGGCTTCGGCCGCAGCGCTCGCCGAACGTGCGCCGACCACCTGCGCCTCGGCGGCATCGATGGCGGCTCGCGACGCCGCCGCCTGCGCCCTCGCCGCCACCAGCGTGGCTTCGGCGCGGCGCACCGAGGCACGGTCGTCGTCGAGTTGCTGGATCGAAGTGGCGCCTTCCTCCGCCAGCGTCTCGGATCGCGCCAGCCTCCGCTGTGCGGCATCGAGTTCCGCCTCGCGCTGGACCACCACGGCTCGCGCCGCGGCCAGCTCGCTGCGGCGCACGGCAACCTGCGCCTCGGCGCTGGTCACGGCGTTTTCGGCTTGCGCCTGGTAGGCCCGCGCCTCGTTGCGCTGTGCCTCCAGCACGTCGATCTGCATCTGCGCCAGCACGTCGCCGCTGTGCACGAAGTCGCCCTCGTTGACGAAGATCTCGGTGATGCGGCCGCCCAGCTTGGCGGCCACGTCGATCTCGGTGGCCTCGATCCGGCCGTTGCCGCTGATAAAGGCCGAACCGGGCCCCTTGGGCCGCATCTGAGTCCAGGTGAAACCGACCGTCGCCAGGACGGCGATCAGCACCGCGAGCGGCACCAGTTTGTTCTTGATTGAAGGATTCATGTGCGTGGAAGCGGGTTACGGAACAAGGGAAGCGGCGGCGTCCTGACCGCCGCCGAGCGCGGCGTAGAGACGGACCCGGCTGGACAGCACCGCGCGGCGCAGTTGCACCAGTTGCTGCTGGGCGGACAGCAGCTCGCGCTGTGCGTCCAGCACTTCGAAATAGGGCGCGGCGCCGAAGTCGTAGCGCTTCTGGGCCAGACGTGCGCGTTCCGACTGTGCCGCCACGGCGGCCTCCAGGTAGGCCGCCTGCTGCGCCAGCCAGCGCCGCGAGGACAGGGCGTCGGAGACATCGCGAAATGCCGACTGAATGGTCTTTTCGTAGTTCGCGACCGACAGATCGCGGCGCACTTCGGCCAGCGCCAGTGCGGAACGGCGGCGGCCGGCATCGAAGATCGGCAGGGAGATGCTGGGCGAGAACGACCAGGCCTCGCTGTCCGATTCGAACAGGCCTTCGAGTTCGGCGCTGGCGCTTCCGTACGAGCCGGTCAGGCTGATGCTGGGAAAGAACGCGGCGCGCGCCGCGCCGATGTTGGCGTTGGCCGCACGCAGACGCTGTTCCGCCGCGACGATGTCCGGGCGCTGCAGCAGCAGGTCGGAGGGCAGACCGGGGTCGAGACGACTACGCATCAAGTTCTCATCACCGACGCCCGTGCCTGCCGGAAGCTCCGTCAGAGGGCCGCCGACCAGCAGCATCAGCGCATGGCGTTGCAGCGCGCGGGTCTGTTCGAGTTGCGCGCCGAGCGCCTGCGCCTGGGTCAGCAGGGTTTCGACCTGTGCCAGGTCGAGCTTGGAGCTTGCGCCGACTTCGTAGCGACGCCGGAAGATGCGCAGGGACTCCTCGCGACTGTCGATGGTTTGTTGCGCAATGGCGAGACGCTCGTCAAGCTCACGCAGACTCAGATACCCGTCCGCGACCTGGGCGATCAGGCTCAGCGTTGCGGCGCGGCGTGCAGCTTCCGTGGCCAGGTATTCGCCGAGCGCGGCATCGCGCAGGTTGCGCACCCGTCCCCAGAAATCGAGTTCCCAGACCGGCACCTGCAGGCCCGCCCGGTACTGGCTGGCGACCTGGGGCTGACCGGTATAACTGAGGTCGGCGGGAGTGCGCGCACGCGTACCGGAAACACCCACTCCGAGCACCGGATACAGCTCTGAACGCTGGATCCCATAGAGCGCCCTCGCCTCTTCGACGCGCAACACCGCGAGGCGTAGATCGCGGCTGTTGCGCAGCGCCTGGGCGATCAGGGCGCGCAGCGCCGGGTCGGCGAAGAATTGAGACCAGACGATCCCGGACGCCGTTGTGGATGCACCCTCGGCGACGGCGACAGCCACGGACTCGGCGTAGCGCGGTTGCACCGGCAGCGGCGGGGCCTCGTACGACGGCGCCATCGACACGCAGGCGCCGAGAACCAGTGTGCCGCTACCGAGCAGTCCACGAATGAATGCCGCACGCCAAACCCGCTCGGAGCGGAGCGCTCGGCCCTGATCGAGTTCAGACCGGTGCGGACGAGATCGACAAAGGCGAGGTGCGCATGGGCGCGGGTTGGGCAAACCGATTTTCATTCCGGCAGCTTGTGGCACACCGCCGCGATGCGCATTGACGTCCGTCAATCACATCAAGGTCGCACCGCGCTCCGAATCACCTGGACGGCCGCGTGCCTGCCCGCTGCGGCTACCCCACCTGATCGGTCCATACCTTGAAGCTTTCGAGAATGTTTTCGCCGAAGGCCGTGCTGATCGCCACGTCCGCCGCATCACGGCCGCGCGCGATCAGCACGCGGCCAATGCGCGGCTGATTGTTGCGCGCATCGAAGGTGTACCAGTTGCCGTCCAGATAGGCCTCGAACCAGCCGGCGAAGTCCATCGGCCCGTACGGCGGCGGCATGCCGATGTCGCCGAGATAGCCGGTGCAGTAACGCGCCGGAATGTTCATGCAGCGACAGAAGGCGATCGCCAGATGCGCGTAGTCGCGGCAGACGCCGGTGCCATCGTGATATGCCTGCAGGGCGGACTTGGTGGCGTTGGCGTGCTCATACCCGAAGCGGATGTGCGTGTGCACGAAGTCGCAGATCGCCTGTACGCGCGCCCAGCCCAGCGGCGCGTTGCCGAACAGTCCCCAGGCAATCTGGGAGAGCCGGTCGGTTTCGCAGTAGCGGCTGCCCAGCAGATACACCAGGGTCTCGGCCGGCAGGTCCTGGACTTCATACTGCCAGGCGTTGGGCACAACGATTTCCGGCAGCCCGGAATCCCGCACCACGGCGTCGGCCGTCATGCGCAGGCGGCCTTGCGGCGCAACCAGACGCGAGCACCAGTTGCCGAAACTGTCGCGGTAGGCCGTGACCGGCACCGAGGGCGTGGTGATCAGGTGATCCGGCTGCATCAGGTCCGACGCTCGACTGTAGTGCACGTTGAGCGTGAGGATCAGCGGCGTGGGCTTGGGGAAGTCGTAGATCAGTTCGTAACCGACGCGAATCTGCATGCCAGGGTCTCGAAAAGCGCACGGCGGCGCTGTAAATGTCGCGGGGCTGGAATCGGCGGCCTCAGGCCGCCGCGAGTCCCGCAGGAAGTTGCTTGAGCAGGCTGGCCAGTCGTCCGGCCCAGTTCTTCTGTCCGGCCTGGTCTGCGATCAGGTCCTGGCGGATTTCGATACCGACGTGCGCGATACCGCGCATTTCACCATGCAACGGCAGCGTGTGATCCAGATCATCATCAATCGCATACGGCTCGTTGTCGCCTACGGTGAGACGTTCATCGCGCCCCAGGCGCTTGAGCATCTCGGCGGCCAGTCCATGGCGGTCCTGGCGATACATCAGCCCGATATGCCAGGGCCGGGAGTCGCCGCGATAGACCGGCGTGAAGCTGTGTACGGCGATCAGGATCGTGGGCTTGCGTGCAAGCATGCGCTGATCCAGGAGCGTCGTGATCGCCGCGTGATACGGATTGAATATCTGCAACCGACGGGCTGCCGCCTGTTCCGCGCTCAGGTGCAGATTGCCGCTCACCCGCCCCCACTCGCTCTGAGTGGCGATGAATTCTGGGCTGTGCGGCGGCCGATTGCAGTCCACCACCAGGCGTGAATAGTTTTGCAGGATCAGGCTCGCATCGAGCCGCTCGGACAGGGCCTGCGCGACCGCCGCGGCGCCGATGTCCCAGGCGATATGACTGGCGCGCTCGCCTTCGCTCAGGCCGAGCAAACCCAGCGAACCGGGAATGCGCGCGCTGGCATGGTCGCAGACCAGCACGAATGCGGACCCGCCCTCGGCGCGCAGCACGCTGAAGGCGGGCGGTTCACCAGCCGCAAGCAGCGGCGCAAGCGCAGTGGACAGCGGTGTCGGCGTCGCAGCGTCGAGAACACTCATGCGCAATGACTCCGTAAACCGCGCAGACACACGGCCACACGCGAACCGCCGCGGCGATCGGCGGGAAATGGCAAGACGATTGGATAAGCGGTCAAAACAGGCTCCAGACTAAGGACGGGGCTGCGGGCTTGTCGGCAGCCAGCGATCCAGGCTGGAAGCGTCCTCGGGGACGACGAAGCCAAGGCCGGCTTCGTGCAGTCGCAGGAGTATGCGCCGAATCCAGACGCATCGTATTGCGGCGCGTTCAGTCCGCGAGTGTCTGATTCAAGGCGGCCGCCAGACGCGCGCCGCCGGTACGCAGTCGAATATCCAGCGTGGGCCACCAGTTGCGCTGATAGCGGCCCGCCTCCAGCTTGTGCTCCGGATAGAAGCCGGGGCTGGAAATGATGCGGCAGTCCTCCACCGCCCAATCGCGTGGGCCGGCCTGTTGGTCATGTCGGATCGGACCTTCTTCGCGCAGTTCGTCGACGAGCTGTGCGGCGTCCAGACCGTGCCGGTGGATCATGCCGGAGTCCCACCAGGCGTGGAGATTACTGCCCTGCCCGTCCGCCTGGAGCTGATAGGTATTGCCTCCACGGTCGTCGCCGAAGGAACCGTGCAGGGGCTGGTGGATGTCACCGATGAAATGCACGACGTACTTCAGCGCGATGAGACGCGCTTGCGGTTCCGCATCCGAGGCGAGCACGGCCAGCTGGCGGTCGATCTGTGCGACCACGCATTGTCCGCCCGGGCAGTCGCGTTCCGGCAGGTACTCGCATTGCCCGCGCGGAAAATTGACGTAGTGCCAGGCGTAGGTCTCCTGGCTGCGCGTCTCGTCCGCCCAGCTCGCGATCGAACCGAGCGTGGCGCCGGGCTCCTGCGTCAGCAGGGCGTCCACTTGCTGACGGGCGGCGGGGTTCAGCTGCCCATACGCCAGTTCCGCAACCACGCGATGGCCGACCGGCCCCCAGGCCTGGGCAGGCGCGGCGAAGAACGCGCTCAAGGCCAGACACAGGTGCCCCAGGGCCTCGATCGGGCGAATCGGATATCGGTGCATGGCTGCGCTTCCTTGGGGATTCAGGTGCTCGTCGCCGGCTGTTTGCCACCAAGGCGCAGCAGCAAGGCTGGCAGCAGCAGCAGATCGGCGATCAGCGCCACCAGCATCGCGGTACCGGACAACAGCCCGAACAATATGGTCGGCACGAAGTCCGAGAACGCCAGCAGGGCGAAACCCAGCACCAGAATCAGCGTGGTGTAGATCAATGCGGCACCCACGCTGCGATGACTGCGGCGGATCGCTTCAGCCATGTCGGCACCGCTTTTTTGTTCCTGGCGCACACGATGCACATAGTGGATCGTATCGTCCACGGCGATGCCCATGGCGACCGAGGCGATGGTGATGGTCATGAAGTCCAGCGGAATGCGCAGCCAGCCCATGATACCCAGCACCACCAGCGACGACAGGATGTTCGGCACCAGCGCGATCAGGGCCACGCGCAGAGAGCCGAAGATCACCCAGAACGCGAGGCCCAGCACCACGAAGACCACGCCCAGCGTCAGTTCCTGCGAGGTAAACAGTCGCTCCAGCAGATCTTCGTACAGCACCAGCAAACTGGTGAGTTGGTAGTCATCACGGTCGAGGCCGAGTGCCTCGATCTGACGATGCAGGGTATCGAGCAGTTCGCCGCGGTCCAGACCTTCGGTGGTGTCCTGGATTCGCGCGGACAGACGCAGTTCGCCACTGTCTTCCGAGAAGTAGCTGCCGACGAGGTCCTTGCGCAGGGAATCATCCAAGGTCCAGTACACGGCCGTGAGTTCGGTTTCGGTCAGCGGGCGATTGCCGTTGAGCCCGCGCGCCAGCTCGGTGAAGTTGACGATCGACAGCACCGTGCCCATGGCCGGCTGCTGTTCCAGCACGGCCTGGATCCGCTGCGCCATCTGCACGGATTCGGCGCGCAACACTAGGTTTCCGCTGTTCGGGCCGCCATCCGGCAGGTGGTAGATCACGTCCAGTGGCGTGGAGCCGCCCATCTCGCGATCGACGAAGGCCAGTTCCTTGTGGATTCGCGTGGAATCCTTGAAGTAGTTGATGAAGCTGTTTTCCACGTCCAGCAGCAAGGCGCCGGCAATGCTGGCGCCGAGCAGCGCAAGGCCGGCCACGATCATCAGACCACTGCGCCGCAAGGCAAGTCCCGACAGAGCGCCGGTCACGCCCTGGGTCCAGCGGTCGCTTTGCGCGCGGTCGCGCCGGCCCAGCAGCAGCATCGCCGTGGGGAACAGGATCAGGCTGGTGAGAATGGACACGCCCATCGCCACGATCATCATCAGGCCGAAGGCGCGTACCGGCGCGATGTCGCACAGAATCAGCGAGGCGAAACCCACCGAGGTGGTGAGCCCGGCGTACAGACAGGGGCCGATCTTCTCGCGCAGGGTGCGTTCCACCAGGCTGCGCACATCGGCGGCTTCGTCCTTGGCCTGCTCATCGCGGTACTGGACGATCAGATGCACGACGATCGCCAGCGTCAGCACCAATTGCAAAGCCATGAAGTTGGCCGAAATCACCGTAGCCTTGAGGCCCAGCAGGCCGAACAAACCCACCGTCATCAGCACGCTGACGGCACAACAGGCCAGCGGCAGCGCCACCCACAGGAAACGGCGGAAGATCAACATCAGCACGATGCCGATCATCGCCACCACGGCGACACCGAAGACCTTGAGGTCCTTGCGCACCATGCGAATCAGGTCCACACCGAGCACCTGGACACCGCCGAGGTAGATGTTGGCGTCGTCCTCGTACTCGGCCACGATGCCGCGAATCGCATCGACCTCGTCAGCGCGTTGCAGGCGCAGTTCCTTTTCGATCGGCGCGGCCTGCTGCTTCAGGTCTTCGAGCGCGGCTTCATCGTCGTCGCCGAGTTTGCCGTCGAGCCGCTTGGCCTGGATTTGCGTGATCTGGCGATTCAGCTCACCGAGCCTGGCGTTGCTTTTGAACAGCACCTGCAAGGCCGTGGCGGTCTGTTTCCTGTTGACCAGCAGGCCTTCGTAGATCGGATGGCCGCTGAGAATCTGCTTGAGCCGCTGCGGGCTGAAGCTGCGGTTCTGCATTGTCCAGTCGTCAGGATTGAAGCCGCCGTCCAGCCCGATCGAGGCATCGGCCGGGATCAATGGCACATTGACCAGCGAACGCACCGACTTGACCCGCTCCAGCTTCTCGATGGCGGCGGACATGCTGCGCAGATCGTCCAGCGACGCCGGGTCGAAGATGCTGCGCTGGCGCGGCTCGTAGGCCACGAACATGAACTCCTCGGGCGAGAAGCGCTGCTGCACGACGCGATTCTCGATGTACAGGCGGTTGCCTTCGGAGATCAGCGTGTCGGCCGATGCGTTGACCTCGAAGCGGCCCACGAACGCCGTGAGGCCCGCCGCCACGATCAGGAAAGCCAACAGCACCGATACCGGGTGGCGGCTCAGGCCGCGGATCGGACTCATTCCTGGCTTTCCCCCTTCTTGCCGTAGATGTCGTCGCGCTGCAAGCCTTCGAGGTGCAGGTTGCGGAAGAAGATGTAAGGGTCTTCGGCCTTTTCACGCAGCGTGGTGTAGCTCTCGGCCGAGGGTGCGAACGACTGGAACCCGTCGAAACCGGTAATCACCGTGGATTCGGGCTGGTCCACCAGGTACGGGATCGGATTGAGGAAATAGTCGGCCACCACGCCGGCGCCACTGCGCAGATCGGATGGCCCGAAGAACGGCAGCACGATATAGGTACCGTAGCCGCTGCCGTAACGCGACAGGGTATCGGCAAAGCCCGTGGTTTCGCGCTTCATGCCGAGCCAGCTATCGGCCGGATCGAAAATGCCGAGCAGACCCACGGTGCTGTTGACCACGAAACGCAGGACATCGCGCCCCGCCGCCTTGGGCTTGGCCTGCACCAGATGATTGACCGCATGGATCGGCATCTTGATGTTGTGGAAGACATTGCCGATGCCCGTGCGCACCGGCTTGGGCAAGGCCTTCTGATAGCCCTTGGCCAGCGGGATCAGGGCGTAGCGATAGGTCACGTCGTTGAACGCGAAGATCGCGCGGTTGATGCGGATCAGCGGGTCCTTGGGCTCGGGGAAGCCGACGACGTCCGGATCGACCTCGCCGTTCTCGCCAGGCTGCGGGTCTGCGATGACGGTGGGCTCGATGCCGCCGGGCAACGTCCGCGGCTGAGGCTGCGTGGCTTGTACCGGCGATGATGCGGCGGTCGGGCTGTCGGAATCGCGCTCCGGGGTGGGCGTGGACGCACAGGCGCTCAGCAAGGCCGCCAGCAACAGCGCCGCCAAGCGTCCTCGCGCCCGCCAGGGGCGGTCCGTGCCGACTGAACACCGGGCCAGCGTCTTGAGCTTCGTCACAAGCATTCTCCCTTCGCCGTGCCGTGAGCCGTTACCGGCACTGCGTATTCACGCCGCGATAGGCGCAATCAAGGTGAGACTAGAGGGGCCTGGCTTAAGCCAGGGTGACGCAGATGCTGTCGGCGATGGCGTCCAGGCGGTATGGCCCGCGAATCAGCTCGCCGACAATCGAGGACGCGCTCAGTCCTCGTCGGCCTCTTCGCGCCCGCGCTGGCGCGCTTCGGCTTCGAGACGCGCATCCTCGATCTCGTCAAGCACGCCGTCGAGGTCCACCTCGCGGTCGTCGAATTCGAACTCGCCCGTCAGCACCGAATCCGGCCGCAGTTCGCTGGCCTGGAACAGCGCCCACATCTCGTGCGCGTAGTGCGTCTTGAGCAGCTCGGGCGCGGCGCGTCCGAAGGTGGAGCGCATGTTGTTGACGTCGCGCAGCAGCATGCTGAACGCATTGTTGTTGCTCGCCGCATCCACGGCCTGCGGCAGGTCGATCACGACCGGCCCATTGCCGTCGACCAGCACGTTGTATTCGGACAGATCGCCGTGGATCAGGCCGGCGCAGAGCATGCGCACGATCTGCTCGATCATGAAGGCATGCCACTGCAGCGCCTGTTCCCGGCTCATTTCCACTTCATTGAGGCGCGGCGCCGGCAGGCCGTCGTCTGCGGTCACCAGCTCCATCAGCAGCACACCGCCGAACACGCCCATCGGCTCGGGCACGCGCACACCGGCGGCGGCGAGCCGGTACAAGGCGTCCACCTCGGCGTTCTTCCATTCGGCTTCCTGCACCGAGCGGCCATGCCTGCCGCGTCGCCCCTTGGCACGGGCGTCACGGCTGCCACGGGCCTTGCGTCCTTCCTGGTATTCGGCGAGCCGGTGGAATCCGCGATGTTCCGCGTCCTTGTAAACCTTGGCGCAGCAGGTCCGGCCGCCGCTGCGCACCACGAACACGGCGGCTTCCTTGCCGCTTTGAAGCTGGCGCACGACCTCGTCGATCAGCCCTTCTTCAACCAGCGGTTGCAGGCCCTTGGGAATTTTCATGGAACGGTGACACGAAATGGCGGACCGGCGTCACCGATCATCAAGCCCTGCGGCCATCGGGAAAACGCTGCGATCGTCACGAACGGGGGGACAACGGCGACTAGCGCTTTTTCTGCTTCTCGGCCTTGACGGCACGCTTTTCGAGCAACGTCAAAGCCGGCTTCTTCTTGGTTTCCTTCTTGCGATCCATGCCCTTGCTCATCGCGAGGCTTCCGGCGCGTCATCAGTGGTATTGCGCGACAGCTTCTTCTGACGCTTTTCTTCCTGCTTCTTGTTCTTCTGCAGCTCGCGTTGTCGCTTGTCGAACTGGTAATTGGGCTTGGCCATGATCTTTCCGCTGCGGATTTCGACCAGTGTAATCGCTCTCAGGCCTTCGCGAAGCGAGTACCGCGACACGGCCGAACTCCGCGTGCCGTGATTCAGCCGGCGCCCAGCGCCGGTCCGGGCCTGGTCGCAACGGCAGGGGCGCAGACCAGCAATTCCATCTGCTTGAGGGAATCGGCGATCGCCGCCTGATGCAGGGCGAAGTCCTCGAACCTCGTATCCGCCGGAACGTGAACGGGCGCACCGTAGTGAATGTCGATGCGCGAGAACGGCTTCGGCAAACGGAACGCATCCCAGCTCTTGAAGCGCCAGTAGCGCGCCGGCATCGGAAAGTACGGCACGATCGGCGCGCCGGACTGCCGGGCCATTTCGATGATGCCGGGTTTCACCACATGGGCCGGGCCGCTCGGTCCGTCCACGGTCACCGCACCGGGAAGCCCCGCCTTGAGGAAATCGATCATTTCGTCCTTGGCTTCCTTGCCACCCTTGTCGATGCCGCGCTTGCGCGAGCTGCCGCGCACCACGGCATGACCGAGCCGCGAACACAGATAGGCCACCGGATCACCGTCGCGCGAACGCGAGACGATCACGGTATGTCGGCGACCGGTCTGCGCAAGGATTCCGCCGAACAGGTTCTGGTGCCAGATCGCCAGGAGATAGGGCTTTCCATCCGCGCCCGGACGCGGTGTGCCGTCCCGAAAGCGATAGGTGAAAGCCAGCAGCCGGATCAGGGCAAAGCCCAGCGGCAGCAACAGATACTTGACCAGCATTGATGTCCCCCGGCGAATCGGTATCGATTCGGTTCGATGCGAACTCGCCGCCCCCGCAACGAGCGCCAGCGCGAGGCTGCGCCGGCCGGCCGCAGTCTACAGGTTTATGCCCGACCGGCCCGGACTGGCACACTGAGCATCCGTTCCAGAACCATCCGCGCATCCGTCCATGCCAGACGCCCTTGTTGAATCTGCCGCCGTTCCCGCCGTGGAAGCCAATTTCGACGGCCTGGTCGGCCCCACACACAACTATGCGGGCCTGGCCTTCGGCAACGTGGCCTCGGCGCGCAATGCCGATCAGGCCTCCAACCCCCGTGAAGCGGCCCTGCAAGGGCTGGACAAGATGCAGGCACTGGCGAAGCTCGGCCTGGCGCAGGGCGTGCTGCCGCCGCAGGAGCGCCCCAACCTGAGTGCATTGCGCGCACTGGGCTACGTCGGCAAGGAAGCGCGAGTGCTGGAAAAGGTGTGGCACGAGGCACCCGGCCTGCTCGCGGCCGTCAGCTCCGCGTCCAGCATGTGGACGGCCAATGCCGCCACGGTCTCGCCGAGCGCCGACACGGCGGACCGCAAAGTGCATTTCACGCCAGCCAACCTGTGCAGCAACCTGCACCGTTCGTTCGAGCCCGAAACCACCTCGCGCGTACTGCGCGCGGTGTTCGAGGACGCGACGCACTTCATTCATCACGCACCGCTGCAATCCACCCCGGCGCTCGGCGACGAAGGCGCCGCCAATCACACGCGCCTGTGCGCGGAGTACGGCGAGGCCGGTCTGGAGCTGTTCGTCTACGGCCAGGGCAGCGAATCCGAACCGGCGCCGGAGAACTATCCGGCCCGGCAGACGCGTGCCGCCTGCGAGGCGATTGCGCGCCTGCACGAACTCGATCCCGCACGCAGCCTGCACCTGTTGCAGAACCCGGCGGTGATCGATCAGGGCGTGTTCCACAACGACGTGATCGCCGTCGGCAATCGCGAAGTGCTGCTCTATCACCAGGATGCGTTTCACGATGTGGACGCACTGAAGCGCTGGCTGCGGACCAGTTGGCGTGGCGCGCGTGCACCGGTGCTGATCGAAGTGCCGCGCGAACACGTGTCGGTGGAGGACGCGATCGGTTCCTACCTGTTCAACAGCCAGCTGGTATGCACCCCGGACGGGCGCATGCATCTGGTGGTGGCGCAGGAATGCCGCGAGAACCTCAAAGTCTGGGCCGAGATCGAACGCATCGTCGAGGCACCGGACAATCCGATCGTCGATGCCCTGGTGTTCGATCTGCGCCAATCGATGCGCAACGGCGGCGGCCCGGCCTGCCTGCGGCTACGCGTGGTGCTCAACGAGCCCGAACGCGCCGCCGTCAATCCGATGTGCTGGATCGACGCGGCCAAGCTCGAGGCGCTACGTGACTGGGTGCGGACACATTATCGCGACCGCCTGGTGCTGGCCGACCTCGCCGACCCCAATCTGCTTGACGAATCGCGCACCGCGCTGGACCTGCTGACGCAGATCCTGGGCCTGGGCAGCATCTATCCGTTCCAGCGCTGAGGGCCGCGACCTCGACGGCTCAAGCGTTCGCGGTGTTGGCGCCAGGTTCCACCGATTCGCGCGAGGCCCGCTCGTCCACGCCATAACGGTTCGCGCGTCTGAAGGTGCCCAGATCATTGAAGCGCACGCCCATCTCGCGCATCACCTTGTGCGCCCGCGCGGCCGTGAGCTGGCGGATGTAGAACGGTTCCCTGACCACGAAATGATGAATGCCGTGAGTGCTGCCGAAGTTGAAGCAGAACAGCTGCGCCGGAAGCAGCCACCAGGGATTCAGAACCTGGGTCTGCTGCAGCACGTTGCCGTCCTCGACATCGCCGTAGTAATGCATGTTGGAACTGACGAAGTGCAGGCAGAAGGTGCGCAGCACATTGGGCGCGACCAGCACCACGACCACCGCGTCGATCACGCCGAACGCGGACATCGTACCGGCCGACCAGGCGATCGGCGTACCGGCGATTCGCGCCGCACCATCGATCAGATGAAAGCCGACGAAGGCATACCAGCTGCCCCAGTTGAGCCAGCCCAGCGGGAAATACGAGGCGAAGCCGCGCAGCATCAGCCGCCGCCGCAGCTCGCGATCACGCAGCCGCAGCACACGCAGGATCAGCGACATGATGTTGTCGCCCACCATCAGCAGACGCAGCAGTCTCCAGGGCTCGCCGTTGGTGATGGCGCGTTCCTCGATATCCGTGGCGGTGCCGGAATGCTTGTGATGATTGAGATGCAGATTTCGCCGGATCCACGGATTGATCGTGCTCGGCCGCGCCAGCCAGACCAGCCCCATCATCAGGTTGTGGGCGAAGGCGTTGCCGCGGAAATAAATGCGGTGAATCAGATCGTGCTCCAGCTCGTGCGTGAGCGAGGCGAAGAACGCCGTCACCGGTATGCACAGCCACCAGGCAATGGCCCCGGCAAGATACAGCCAGCCGCTGGCGATCATGCCGCTCAGCGACAGCAGCAGGATCGCGCTGCCGATCGCGTCGTTGTGACGCAGCCACGGCAGACGGCGCCGCCATTCGTTACCGGCCGCCGTCACCTCGGACTTGATCGCGTTGATCCGGTCCTGCGTGGTCATCGTTTGCGCATTGCGCTTATGCTCCTGCATCGAGCAAGCCACCCCCGAGCGAAGTATCGTGTCCCGTATCGAGTCTATGCCCGGCGCGCCGCCGGAGCATGACATCAGCTGCCAAGCGCATGACCGCACACGTCACGAACTGGCGCTGTCGTACATTCACGACACGCGCTACAGCGTGGCCGAGATCACCTGCCTGCCCGGCTTCTCGGACAGCAGCAGCTTTTCGCGCGCATTCCGACGCTGGACCGGCATCTCGCCCAGCGTCTACCGCCCACGATCCGAGCAATGACTCCAATACACTGGTCCTGGCACCCCTGGAACGAGTGGCCGCGCGAGCTGCTCTATGCAAGCCTGCGCCTGCGCAGCGAGATCTTCGTGGTCGAACAGAACTGCGTGTTCCCCGATATGGACGGACGCGATCCCGATTGCCTGCATCTGTGTGGCGTCGATGACAAAGGCGAGCTAAAAGCCTATCTGCGCCTGGTGCCGCCGGGCGTGAAGTCCGAGTATCCGGCGCTCGGCCGGGTCGTGGTGAAACGCTCGGAACGCGGCACCGGACTCGGACGCGAGCTGATGCGTGTCGGCATCCAGGGTTGCCGGCAGCGCTTCCCCGGCGCGAGCATCCTGGTGTCCGCGCAGCAGCATCTGGAACCGTTCTACGGCAGTCTCGGCTTCGTGCGCAGCGGCGAACCCTACGACGAGGACGGCATCGCCCACGTCGACATGCTGCGAACGGTAAAGCCCCCAAAAGAGCTTTGAGTTCGCGCAGAGGCGCCAAGACGCACCGTAGACAATAACGGCTTTGCCCGGCGCCTTTGCGCCTTTGCCCGGAACACCGCGCTCCCCTGCCTCGAAGCCGTAGCCAGACGCCGGCCGCTATACTGCCGATACCGTTCATCGCCCCTCGGTTCCGACTTGTATCTCGCCTATTTCCAGCTCCGGGAAATGCCGTTCTCGATCACCCCGGATCCGGCCTACCTTTATCTGTCGCCGCGCCATCAGGAGGCGCTGGGCCATCTGCTGTACGGCACCGGGCAATACGGCGGCTTTGTCCAGCTGACCGGCGAGGTCGGCACCGGCAAGACCACGGTGGTGCGCACGCTGCTGGAGCAGAAGCTCGACAACGTGGACGTGGCGGTGGTGCTCAATCCACGCCAGAACGAGCTTGAATTCCTGCAGACGATCTGCGACGAACTCGGCATTGCGTACGGCAGCGACGCCACGCTCAAGGGCCTGGTGGACCGCCTCAACGTCTATCTGCTGGATGCGCACGCGCGCGGCCGACGCACCGTGCTGATCATCGACGAAGCACAGAACCTGTCGCCCGACGTGCTCGAACAGGTGCGCCTGCTGACCAATCTGGAAACGCACAAGGAAAAGCTGCTGCGCATCATGCTGGTGGGCCAGCCGGAACTCGCCGAACTGCTGTCGCGCGCCGAACTGCGCCAACTGTCGCAGCGCATCACCGCGCGCTATCACCTGGAGCCGCTCAACGTCGACGAGGCGCGCCAGTACCTTGCGCACCGCCTGCGCGTGGCCGGCGGCGATGCGATGACGTTTCCGCCGCCGGTGGTGGCGCAGATCCACCGACTGACCGGCGGCATACCCCGCCTCATCAACGTGCTGTGCGACCGCGCCCTGCTTGGCGCCTACGCCAGCGGTACGCGCCAGGTCACAACCGAGATCGTGCGCGGTGCGGCGCGCGAAGCGCTCGGTGCACACGTGGTCGCCGCCCACGGTCCACGCGGCCCGCACTGGAGCTGGATCGCGGCGGCCGCGGTGCTGCTGATCGCAGTGGTCGGGCTGATCGCCGCCATCGTGCAGCGCAATGCCGTGCCGGCGCCGATGGCGGAGGTCGAGCAAACGCCGGCCATTGCGGAATCGCAAGCCGAGCCGGCCGCGGAGGTGCTGTCCGTTGTGGCTCCATCGACCGACATCGCGCCGCCAGCCGGAGACGAAAGCGCTGCGGTGGCCTTGATCGAACAGCCGATGCCATTGGCGCGGCTGATGGATCAGCTGATCGCGCGCTGGGGCAGCGACTACAGCGTGCCGACCGGCAGCAATGTCTGCGAGGCCCTGTCGCAACAAGGCCTGGAGTGTTTCAAGGGACAGGGCGGATGGGCCGACCTCGGCGGTCTCAACCGACCTGCGATCCTGACGCTGCGCACGCCGTTCGGCGAAAACCTGCATACGCTGCTGCTGTCGCTGGGCACCGACAGCGCCGAAGTGCTCAGCGCCGAGGGCTCGGTACGGCTGACGCTGTCCCAACTCGATCTGCTCTGGACTGGCGAGTATCTGATGCTGTGGCGGCGCGAAACGTCGGATAGCCTGATCGCGCCCGGCAGCCAGGGCAGTTCGGTGCAGTGGCTGCGCAGCAAGCTGGCCCAGGCCGAGGGTCGGACACTGCCCAGCCCGCTGTCCCCGACGTTCGATCCCGAACTGCGCGAAGCGGTGCGTCGCTTTCAGCGCCAGTACGGTCTTAAGGTGGACGGCCTGGCCGGCGCGGAAACCCAGATCCAGCTGGGTCACATCGGCGAAGACGAGCCGGGCCCCACGCTGACGCCGGAGGCCGGCTGATGTCGGTGATCCTCGACGCCCTGCGACGTGCCGAACAGGAGCGCAAGCTCGGTCAGGCGCCCAGCGTGCAGGTGATCACGCAGATGCCGGGACAGGCGCCGCTGGAACAGCGCGCGCCGGTCGCCGTCTGGCTGCTGCTCGCGGCCGTGGTGGTCGCGATCGCGGCCCTCGCGATCTGGCTGCTGTGGCGGCCGGCTCCGTCCACGTCGCCGACACCCGCAGCCGTCGTCGACGCTGCGGCGCCCGATATCACCCAGACCGCCCCGCCGCCGAAGCGGCGCGAGGGACCGGCGCCAGTCTCGCCCACACCCGTGCCCGAGACCCCGCGGGTGATACGTGACGCGCGCGGCTTGAACGACCTGGATGATTTCCTGCCGGCGCCCCGCCCCCCGGCACGCTCGGCAGCGCCGGTGATCAGCGCACCACCCGCGACGCCTCCGGCGCCGATGCTGGCCCCGCAGGACACACGGCAGGGCGAGCTACCGCCGCCGAGCGGTCCGATCGACCGCTCGGATGTAGCGCCGCCCAGCGCAGACGAGTTGCGAGTTGTCCCCAGCGCCGCGACGGCACCCAGTCCCTACCCTGCGCTGCGCGACATGTCGCCGAACTATCGCAGCGACTTCCCGTCGTTCTCGGTGGACGTGCACGTTTACAACGACGATCCAGCCAAGCGCTGGACGATGATCGAGTTGCGCAAGTACCTGGAAGGTCAGACGATCGAAGCCGGCCCGCGGATCGTGGAAATCCGGCGCGACGGCATCGTCTTCAACTGGAAGGGTGAGATCGTGTTGTATCCGACGAACCGCTGAGTTCGTGCGGCACTCAGTGCGCCAGGAAATCGAAGCCGAACCAGGCGGCCGTGGCCGGAACCAGCAGCCACAGCAGCCCCTTGATCAGGAAGAACCAGAAGCCGGCCTGGGCCAGGCGCGACATCCACTGGCTGCGCTTGCTGTCGGCCTTGTCGCCGTTCACGCCGCCGCGGCCTGCCGGGCTCGTTTGGCGAGCGCCACCAGTGCCTGGCGCACTTCTACCGGCGTACTCGCCGGCGTCTCGAAATCGAAGCGCAACATGCGCTTGCCGATAAACAGTTCGAAGCCGTTGGCGTCCACGCCCGACATGCGTGGCGATTCGTTGCCGCAATCCACCCCGGCGAGACCGCAGTAGTCGCGCATCGCCTCGACGTGATCGGCGTTCATGTGACGGATCATGCCGTCCTCGGCGCTGCCGGCGAAAGGATTGGCCAGCAGCACCTGATCCGGCGAATACCAGTGAATCCGCCCGAAGCCACCGATGTAGCGAATGCGCACCGGCCGGATGCGGTAGAACGCGAAATCGTGTGCCTGATGGTAGCCACTGGCATGCGGGAATCGCCGGTAATAGCGCTCCGCCACCGCTTCGGATTCACCCACGCGCTGGGCATCTCCGATCACCGTAAGGCGCCCGGTTTCCTGCACATCGCCACCGCCTTCGAGCACGATCAGGGAGACGCGCGGATCGGCCTTGAGGTTTCGCGTGTGTTCGGCGATATCGCTGATCAGGATCACCGGCGCACCCGTGGCATCCGGCGCGAAGGTGATCACGGAGCCGAACGGGAATCCGTCCATGGACTTGGAGATCGTGGACAGCACGCCCTGCTGACTCTGTGCGTAGAGCCGGCGCGCGGCGATCAGATCCTGGTTTGTGTCATCGGACATGGGTCTTCCGTCGGTCTCAGTGCTCAGGGCGCCGCGATCGGCGCGTATTCAAAGGATAGCTGGGTCGAAGTTCCGGCCTCATCGTAGTAGCTCAGCATGCGCAATTTCCAGTAGTTGCCGTCGCGCCCACGCAGAACCTGGCAGCCTGTCGGACTTAGGGGATCGTAGCCAGGGTTTGGTCCTGTGAGATGAAAATTTCGGGAGACCGAGGCGAATATCGGGAATCATGCAAGCGGCCGAGGGTGGGTCGGCATCACGCGGCGCGTGATTCACGCCAACAACGAATCCTGAGCGGGGCGTGCTTGTCCTCGCCCACTTCGTGGGCGAGGAGCCGTGGACTCGCTATGCGCGGTCCACGTCAACGAAAGGCGGCACAGGGGTCGGGCCGCTCGGTCCGGACCGTAAACCAGATCACATCGACCGGCGGCGCCGCGTCCAGGGCCTTTTCCAGGTCGGTAAGGCCGCCCTCGACTTCCAGCCAGGCGATGGACAATCGCGGGCGCGTATCGCCCAGACGATCCAGCACCCAGGGCACGCCGGACGCCATGATGTGACCGTTGCCCGCCATCAGCGCCTGCGGGCCTTGGGCCTGCAGGGCTTCAGCCATCGCCCGGTCGCGCGCGGTCTGTGCCAGCACCATGCCCGGCAGGGCGGATTCCGGGAGCATGCCGCAGTGGCTGTCCCTGAGCGTCTGCTCGAGCGCGGCCCGCGCGACGCCCGGACGCGATTCATCCAGCGCGCGCAGCGCGGCCTCAGGCTCGGTTTCGCCGAGTGCGAGACGACGGATCGTATCCCGCCCCGGATTGGCGGGACGAATATCCAGCCCCTGCGACAGAACGACCTCGAATATCGGCCGATACAGGGCGAACGGCGGCCAGGCGGAAGCGGACCAGTTCACGGCGTCGGCCAGGGCATCGGCATCGCAGCCACGCCGTTGGCAATCATGCACGGCGTCGTTGTCCTCAAGATCGATCTGCTCGAATGCCACGGCCGGGCGCCGGCCGGCTTCGACCAGGCGCGCCAGCAGCCAGGCCCGCAGACGGTGGATCTCGGGGTTGTCATGCACCTCGCCCAGCAGCAGTACCTCCGCCGAGGCGGCGCGACGCAGCAGTGCCTCGCGGTCCAGACGCTGCGCATCGCTGCGCTGGACGATCGTATCGAGCAGCGGGTGCTCCGCAAGCGCAATGGCTGGCGCTGCCGCCGGGACGGCCGGGCTCGCCACCAAGGGGAACATCAGCAGGAGCGGCAGGATTCGTGAAACCATGGCCCGAACCCTATCCCGCCCGCCAGCCGGCTTGCAGGACCTCAGGCCCGCGCGGGAGGATTCCGTGCGCAAGCGAGGCTCGCCGTTCCGGGGACAGTCCGTTCAGGCACACAGCTCCGCGACCGCCGCCTCGAGACGCTCCAGACCCAGTTCCAGCTCGGCCTCCGGAATGATCAGGGACGGCGCGATGCGCAACACGTCCGGGCCGGCCACCAGGCACCAGACGCCGTGCTTCCAGCCGGCGTTGACGATCTCCTTGGCGCGGCCCTTCCAGGCCTCGCTCATCGGCGCACCGATCAGCAGACCCAGGCCGCGCGTCGGGCCGAACACGCCGTAGCGTTCGCCGAGTGCATCGAGCCGCGCGCGAATCTTTTCGGCGCGAACCTGCACACCTTCGAGCACGGCCGGCTCGCTGACGGTGTCGAGCACGGCCTCCGCCACGGCGCAGCCCAGCGGATTGCCGCCATAGGTGGAACCGTGCGTGCCGAACGGCAGATAGTCGGCGATCGCCTTGGTCGTGAGCATCGCGCCGATCGGGAAACCGCCGCCCAGGCCCTTGGCCGTGGTCAGGATGTCCGGCGTGACGCCGAGCCCCATGTAGGCGTAAAGCTCTCCGGTCCGGCCCATGCCGGTCTGCACTTCGTCGTAGACCAGCAGTGCGTCGTGCTTGTTGCACAGCTCGCGTGCGGCGCGCGCGAATTCGGCGGTAGCCGGCAATATGCCGCCCTCGCCCTGCAGCGGCTCCATCACCACGGCGCAGGTCTTGTCCGAGATCGCCGCTTCGAGCGCGGCGACATCGTTGAACGGCAGGTGCGTGATACCGCCCGGAATCGGCTCGAAGCCCTGGGTGTACTTGGCCTGACCGCCGACGCTGACCGTGAACAGCGTGCGTCCGTGAAAGGCGTTATGGAACGAGATGATCTCGTTCTTGCCCTCGGCGCGCGTATTGCCGTAGCGACGCGCCAGCTTGAACGCGGCTTCGTTGGCCTCGCCCCCGGAATTGGCGAAAAACACGCGCTCGGCGAAAGTCTTTTCGGTCAGCTTGCTCGCCAGGCGCAACGCCGGTTCGTTGGTGACCACGTTCGACAGATGCCAGAGCTTGTTGCCCTGCTCGGTCAGCGCGGCCACCAGCTTCGGGTGGCAGTGGCCCAGCACGGTCACCGCAATGCCACAGGCGAAGTCGATGTATTCCTTGTCGTCCTGATCCCAGATTCGCGAACCCTGGCCTCGCACCGGCACGATGGCGCCCGGAACGTAATTCGGGACCATGACTTCATCGAAGGTGCTGCGGGATACGGAAGTGCTGGGGGAACTCATCGTCAATGACCTCTTGCTGCGGCCCGAGCGGGAGAAGTGCCGGCGGGCAAACGAACACGCGCGCCGAAGGCGCGCGCAAAGCGGAATTATTGCATAGCCGGACGCGCTGTCGGCGCCACGCCTGAGCTTGCGATGCCTGCGGCTCAGTCCTTGAAGTGTTCCATCATCCGCTTCTTCTTCTTGATCTGGCGCGGCGTCAGTACGTTCTTGCGACCCTTGAACGGGTTGTCTCCGGTCTTGAAGGCCACTTCCAGCGGCACGCCGGTGAGCTTGAACGCACGTCGGAATTCGTTCGAGAGAAAGCGCTTGTAGGCGACCGGAACCCGCTCGGTCTGGTTGCCGTGAATGATGATCTTCGGCGGATTGCGGCCACCCTGGTGCACGTAGCGCAGCTTGATGCGACGGCCGACGATGGCCGGCGGCGCATGCCGCGCCATGGCCTTTTCGAGGATCTGGTTGAGACGCGGTGTCGGCATCTCGATGAAGGCGGACGCCCGCACTTTCTGCACTTCGGCGAACAGGCGCGCCAGCCCGGTGCCGCGCTTGGCCGAGATGTGGTGCACCGGCACGTAGTCGAGAAACGGCAGCTTGAAGTCGACGTCGGTCTTGATGCGCTTGCGCTCGGACTCGTCCAGACCGTCCCACTTGTTCACGGCCAGCACCATTCCGCGCCCGCGATGCGCGATCAGACCCAGCAGGCGCGCGTCCTGTTCGCCGATGTCACCCTGGGCGTCGACCACGGCGATGACCACGTGCGCGCGCTCGATCGCCTCCAGGGTCTTGACGATCGAGAATTTCTCGATGGTCTCGGAGACCTTGCCGCGGCGGCGCACGCCGGCGGTGTCGATCAACACGAAGTCCTGGCCCTGATAGTGGAACGGCACCTTGATCGAGTCGCGCGTGGTGCCCGGCATGTCCGCGGCCAGCACGCGTTCCTCGCCGATCAGACGGTTGACCAGGGTGGACTTGCCGACGTTGGGCCGCCCGACGATGGCGACGTAAACCGAACCATCTTCCGGTGGTTCCTCGGGATCGGCATCCTCGGCTTCCGGTGCCGCCGGCAGGATCTGGCGCAGCAGGTCCTGAATGCCGTCGCCGTGCACCGCCGACACCGGCATTGGCGTGTCCAGGCCCAGTTCGTAGAACTCGCCGACTGCGGAGCGCGGCAGCCCCTCGGCCTTGTTCGCCAGCAGGCACACCGGCTTGCCGAGTTTGCGCAGATACCCCGCAATCTCCCGATCCGAGGGGTTCAGGCCCGCGCGGATATCGACCAGAAACAGGACACAGTCGGCTTCCTCGATCGCGATGCGTGCCTGGGATTCGGCCAGGCCGGCCAGAGGATCGCCGGAAGACGGCATCAGTCCGCCCGTGTCCACCACCATGAAGCTGCGGCCCTCGAACTTCCCGAAGCCGTACTGCCGGTCGCGGGTCAGGCCCGCGAAGTCCGCAACCAGGGCATCCCGCGTGCCGGTGAAACGATTGAACAGCGTCGACTTGCCGACATTGGGTCGGCCGACGAGTGCGATGACGGGAAGATGGCTGGACACGGCGGGAGGCTACAAAGGTTCAGATGGGCGACAAGCGGCGACAGCATAGCCGCTTCTCGCGGCGACAGACGAAAGCGCCGGCGACCGTCGGGACGGTCACCGGCGCACAGGATCAGGGGAACAGCGCCGCCCAAAGCGGCGACGCGCCTAACCGACTTCCTTCAGCTCCAGCACTACGAGGTGGCCATCGATATCGAGCATGTAGAGGCGATCCTTGACGACTACCGGCGCGGCCTGCACCGGATCGCTCAGCGCGTGGCTACGGCCGACGATGCGGCCATCGCCCGGCGACAGGAAGTGGATGTAGCCCTTGTAATCGGCCACGGCGATGTAATCGCCAATCGCTGCCGGCTGCGACAGCATGCGGTACTGCAATTCCTCCTGCTTCCAGACGGCCGCGCCGCTTTCGGCATCCAGCGCCCAGACCACACCGTCGGCATCGCTGACCGCGAGCCCGCGCGTACCGAAGATCGAGCCCCCGGTATAGCTGCGGATGCTGCGGTCCCAGCGTGAATCGCCACTGCTCGGGTCGATCAGGAGGAGTTCACCGCCGTAGGACAGGGCGAACACGCCTCCGCCGACAGCGATGGGATCGGCGTCCACGTCCACCAGCCGCTCGAGTTCGGAACGTCCCGTCGGCGAGGCCACGACCTGTTCCCACAGCACCTCGCCGGTGTCCACGCGCAGCGCGACGAGGCGTCCGCCGTCGAGTCCGACCAGTACCGCCGGCCCCACCATCACCGGGCGCGACAGGCCGCGCAGCGTCAGCGAAGGCACGCTCCGGTCGAAGGTCCAGAGGCGCGTTCCGTCCGCGGCGGACAGCGCGAATACACGGCCATCGATGGTGCGGGCGATGACCGTGTCTCCGTCCCCTGCCGGCGAGGCCAGCACCTCACTCGACAGCTGGCTGCGCCAGACCTCGCTGCCATCGGCGCGCGACAGCGCGATGATTTCGGCGTCGCGGGTGCCCACCAGCACCAGATTGCCGCTGCTGGCCGGGCCGCTGATCACGCGTTCACCGGTCTCGGCCTGCCAGATCGTCTTGCCGGTCTCGGTTTCGAGCGCGTAGACATCGCCGTCTGCATCAGCCGCGAACACCGCATCGTCCTGGACATCGATCTCGAAACCGCCGAGCAGACCGTTGCTGCCGCCCAACGAACGCTTCCACACCACCGAGGCCTTGACCTTGACCTTGTCGATGGACTGCAGATCCGCCGGTTCACGGGTCTTGCCCTTGGAGGTACAGCCGGCCAGCGCGAACACCATCGCGGTGGCGGCGATCACCAATGCCTGCTTCATGAATTCACCACGTCGGCAAGGTCGTCGAGTTTCTGCTGCAACAACTCGCGATTCGCGGCGGCTTCGTTGCCGGCCTCGATCGCCTTCTGGTACGCCTGCCGCGCTGCGGCGCGATCGCCCTGGGTCAGCATGATGTCGCCGCGCAGTTCCTCGAACAGCGACACGAACTCGCCACTGCCACCGGCGTCGAGTTCGGCGAGCGCCTCCTCCGTCTGATCCTGGGCCCACAGTACGCGCGCCAGACGCAAGCGGGCGACCTGCTTGAGCGGCTCGTCGGCATTGCCGTCCACCACCGAACGCAATTGCTCGGCGGCGGCGGGAAGCTCACCCTGATCGACGTGATACCGCGCCAGCAGCAGAGCCACCTGGTCGTCGTAAGGCGTGCCTGAATAGTCGTCGGAGAGTTTGGCGGCCAGCGCCGAAGCCTCCTCGATATCGCCGGAGTCCAGTGCCTGACGCGCTTCCTCATACATGCGCGAGGCTTCGGCCGACTTTTCCTGCTTTATCGATTGCCAGCCCTGCCAGCCGAAGATCGCGCCGAGGCCGATCGCCAGTCCGGCCACCAGAGCCAACCAGTTCTCCAGGAACCACTTCTTGACTACTTCGGCTTGTTGTTCGTCGTCGTAATGGGACACGGCAATCTCGATTTTGATTTTTGAATGATGGTCAGGTTCAGGCCGAAATCGGCCCGGCGAGTCGTGCTTGCAGGCCGGGGACCAGCTCCGTCCACGCAACTTCGGTTTGGGGCTCCCCGCCGCGCAGGGATTTTACTTGAACCACGCCTTGCGCAAGTTCCTGCTCGCCGAGGATCAACGCGATCCCCGCACCGCAACGATCGGCGCGCTTCATCTGGGCCTTGAATGCGCCGCCACCGGCGTTGAGCTGCACGCGCAATCCGGCGTCGCGAAGTTGCTCGGCCAGCTGCGCCGCCTGGACGAAGGTGGCGTCGCCGAGCCAGCAGAAATAGACCTCCGGCGATCCGAGATCGGGTAGCTGCACCTGTTGCTGCATCAGCAGGATCAGGCGCTCGACGCCCATCGCGAAACCGATCGCCGGCACCTCGCCGCCGCCGAGCAGGCTGACCAGACCGTCATAGCGACCACCGCCGCAGACCGTGCCCTGGGCGCCGAGCTGGTCGGTGGTCCACTCGAAGGTGGTCCGCGAGTAGTAGTCCAGACCACGCACCAGATTCGGATTGATCACGTAGTCGATCGACAAGGCGTCGAGACCGGCCAGCACCGCCGCGAAATGCTCGCGCGATTCCGCATCCAGCAGGTCCGCGAGCTTGGGCGCGTGCAGCAAGACCTCGCGCGTGGATTCGTCCTTGCTGTCGAGCACGCGCAGCGGGTTGGTGTACAGCCGCCGCTTCGAATCCGCGTCCAGTCGATCGATCCGCGCCGACAGGTACTCGACCAGCGCGTCACGGAAGCGCACGCGCGTCTCCGGCGTGCCCAGGGAATTGATTTCCAGGCGGATGTCGTTCAGACCGAGGCGTTTCCAAAGACGCGCGCACAGCGCCAGAATCTCGACATCGACATCCGGCCCCAGCATGCCGTAGGCCTCCAGGCCCACCTGGTGGAACTGTCGGTAGCGTCCGGCCTGCGGACGCTCGTGGCGGAACATCGGCCCCTGATACCAAAGACGCTGCTGCTGGTTGTGCAGCAGGCCGTTCTCGATCCCGGCGCGCACGCAACCGGCGGTGCCTTCGGGGCGCAGGCTGATCGAAGCCTTCTCGCGATCGACGAAGCTGAACATCTCCTTTTCGACGATGTCCGTGGCCTCGCCCACCGAGCGCCGGAACAGGTCGGTGGATTCGAGCAGTGGCAGCTTGATCTCGCGATAGCCGTAGGCGTCCATCACCTGCTGCACCGCCTCGAACAGGCGGCGCCACAGCGCGGTCTGTTCCGGCAGGATATCGTTGAAGCCACGCAGTGACTGAATCTTCGCACTCATCGGATCGGGTATCGGATGGGCCGGCTCAGCGTTCGCCGTCATCGGCCGCAGCCGCTTCAGCGGCCTTGGCCGCCTTCTTCTCGGCCAGCTTTTCGCGCACCAGCACTTCGAGCCTGTCGACCAGATCGGCGTTGTGCACCTTGTGCGCGATCTTGCCGTCCACGTAAATCGAATTGGGATAGCCGCCGGCAACGCCGATCGCAGCTTCACGCGCCTCGCCCGGTCCGTTCACCACGCAGCCGATCACCGCCACGTCGATCGTATCCTCGATGCCGTCGAAGCGCGATTCCAGCTCGGTCACAGCCTTGATCACGTCGAAGTTCTGACGCGAGCACGAGGGGCAGGCGATCATGTTGACGCCGCGTGTGCGAATGCCCAGCGAACGCAGGATGTCCCAGCCGACCTTGACCTCCTCGACCGGATCGGCCGCCAGAGAAATGCGGATGGTGTCGCCGATGCCCTCGGCCAGCAGCATGCCCAGGCCGATCGAGGACTTGACGCTGCCGGCGCGCAGGCCGCCGGCCTCGGTGATGCCCAGATGCAGCGGCTGCTCGATGCGGGTGGCGAGCTTGCGGTAGGCATCCACCGTCATGAAGATCTCGGACGCCTTGAGGCTGAGCTTGAAGTCCGGGAAGTCGAAACGGTCGAGGATATCGATGTGGCGCATCGCCGATTCGACCAGCGCATCGGCATTCGGTTCGCCATATTTCGTCTGCAGGTCACCCTCCAGACTGCCGGCGTTGACGCCGATGCGCAGCGGCACGCGGTGCGCGCGCGCACAAGCCACGACTTCGGCCACCTTCTTCTCGCCGCCGATGTTGCCGGGATTGATGCGCAGACAGTCCGCCCCGGCCTCGGCGGCGGCGATGCCGCACTTGTAGTTGAAGTGAATGTCGGCGACCAGGGGAATGTAGCCAACCTGTTGCTTGATCAGCCTGAATGCAGCCGCCGCCTTCAGGGTGGGGACCGACACGCGCACGATGTCGGCACCGGCCTTCACGGCCTGATGGATCTGCGCGACCGTGGCATCGACATCCTCGGTCTCGGTATTGGTCATGGTCTGCACCGATATCGGCGCATCGCCACCCACGGTGACGCGGCCGACGCGTATGGCGCGCGAACGACGACGGACGATCTGGTGATGGCTCTTCATCGCGGACCTCGAAACGGATCAGCAGTCAATGGGACGGGTACCGGCGCGCTCAGGCGCCACCGGGGACGGTCAGATTGGCGGTGTTGTTGTCGCGCGTGACCGGGGCCAGGTCGATCGCGCGCCCCTGGTACTGCACGCTGACCCCCGGCGCATAGCCCAGGAACAGCGCGAACGGCGGCTTGCCGTCCAAGGTGTGTGTGGCGCCCTTGCGGACCAGCCCGGACAGCAGCATGCGTCCGTCGGCATCCTGGATACGAACCCAGGAGTTGTCCTCGAAACGCAGCGTCAAAGGACCGGCGCCAGACGTTCCCTGCTCCGCGTTTTCGCTGGCAAGCGTATCCGTGGCGGCCGGCGGCGCCGCTTCGTTCGTGGCATCCAGGGATTCACCTCCGGAATCTTCCGCGTCGATCTCGCTGCGGTCGCCACCCGCGAGACTGTCGTCGGCCGGGCGCTCACCAAGCGTGGGGCCGCTCAACGGTTGGACCACGGGCGGCGTGGTGTCGGTGGACAAGGTATTGGTGAAGCCGGTGTCTTCCTGCTGCAGATACCAGGCCACGGCGGCAAATGTGCCGGCCACGACGATCAGTCCGATCAGCCAGCGCAGGGCGCCGCCGCCGGAACGGGTTTCGATGCCGCCGTCGACCACCGGAATCTTCGAGGGAATCGCCGGTGCCTTGGGGCGTGCGCGCTTCTCGTAGGCCGCGATCAGCTCGTCCTCCGGCAGGTTCAGCAACTTGGCGCACTTGCGATAGTAGCCGCGTACGTAGACCGGCTCGCGCAGGGTTGCGTAGTCGTCGTTCTCCAAGGCTTCGAGCATGTTGCGCGACAGCTTGAGCTGGGCCGCGAAATCCTCGGCGGCATAGCCGGCGTCGGTGCGTGCGCGACGGATCGTCTGCCCGGGCGAAAGCTCGGGCGTCGCCGCCGTCGCGTCCGCGGGAACGTCCGGCTTGATGTCGGCGATGTCTTTGGGTTCGGTCATCATGACGCGTTTCGTCTGCTGAGTTCCGTCGCCTCGTCGGAGGCCGGAAACTCGGTCAATAGTCGTTGTTCGAAGCGTCGGGCGGCGGCAACGTCACCCAGCGCTTCCTCGGTGCGGGCGCCCACCCAAAGCGATTCGGCAGTGGTGCGGCCGCCGCTTTGCTCGAAGCGCTGCAGGAAACCGCGTGCCCGCAGGTAGTCCTTGTTCTTCAGGCTCAGCCAGGCGAGCTGCGCCAGCGCTTCGGGATAGTTCGGCGAGATGCGCAAGGCCTCGCGCAGATAGCGCTCGGCATCATCCGGATGGTCTTCGCGTACGCACACGCCCGCGTTGGTCCAGGCCGCGGCCGGCGACTGGAAATCCGGCGATTGGGCGGCACGCAGGAAATTACCGACGGCTTGTTCGCGACGCCCCGCACCGCACAGGAACACGCCGTAGTTGTTCAGCGTCTGCGGATTGTCGGGCTGCAGCGCCACTGCCTTGCGGAACTGCTCGTCAGCACTGGCGGTGTCACCGCGCGCGGCATAGACCAGGGCCAGGGTGGACCGTGCCGGCGCGTAGTCGGGATCCTGCTGTACCGCCTTCTGCAGCTTTTCCAGCGCCTGTTCCGGCTTGCCGGTCCGCAGATAGTCCGCGCCCAGCTGGGTGTTGAGACGTGCCGCCTCGGACAGGTCCGGCTCGGTCTGTTCACGGCCGGTGGTGGTCGACACGCAAGCCGCGGCGCCCAGCGCCAGACAGCAGAATGCAAGACAGCGGACGGCCAGTGCATGGGTGGGCGGTATGCAGACCCGATTCATCGGCTTCCGGCTCCCCGCCGTCCGACACCGACCCCCGGCACAAGCATCATGCGACCTTGATCGGAATATCGCGCAGACGTTGCTTCTGGCGCGATTCGACGCGTCCGACCAGCTGCCCGCAGGCCGCATCGATATCGTCGCCGCGCGTCTTGCGGATCATCGTCAGTACGCGCTTGCTGCGCAGGATTTCGGCAAAGGCGCGAATCCGCGGTTCCGGCGAACGACGGAATTCGGTGTTCGGAAACGGATTGAACGGAATCAGATTGACCTTGGCCGGCATTCCGCCCAGCAGGCGTGCCAGTTCGCGCGCATGCTCGGGCTGGTCGTTGACGCCGTCGAGCATCACGTACTCGTAGATGATGTGCGCCTTGCGGTCCTTGCCGTCGGTATAGCGGCGGCAGGCCGCCAGCAGCTCGCTGATCGGGTACTTTCGATTGATCGGCACGATCTGGCTGCGCAGCGCGTCGTTCGGCGCATGCAGCGATACCGCCAGCGCGGTGTCGACATCGCCACGCAGACGGTCCATGAACGGCACCAGCCCGGAGGTCGACACCGTGACACGGCGCTTGGACAGGCCGAAACCCGATTCGTCGAGCAGGATGTTGATCGCCGGCAGTACCGCGTTGTAGTTCGCCAGCGGCTCGCCCATGCCCATGAAGACCACATTGGAGATCTTGCGGTCGGTCTGGAAGTTACAGCCCAGGGTTTTCGCCGCGAACCAGACCTGCGCGATGATCTCGGCAGTGTTCATGTTGCGCGAGAAGCCCTGCTGCGCCGTGGAGCAGAAGGTGCAGTCCATGGCGCAACCCACCTGCGAGGAAATGCACAGGGTGCCGCGATCGTCCTCGGGAATGTAGACGGTTTCGATCGCCTGGCCTTGCGGCAGGCGCAGCACCCATTTGCGCGTCCCGTCCTTCGATAATTGTTCGGCGACCAGCTCGGGCAGGCGGATTTCGAAATGCTCGCTCAGCCGTGCCCGCAGATCCTTGCCGATATTGGTCATCGCCGCGAAGTCATCGACCCCGCGGCGGTAGATCCAGTGCATGATCTGATCGGCTCGGAACGGCTTTTCGCCCCGGCGCTCAAACTCCGCGCGCAGGCCAGCCCGGTCCAGGCCGAACAGATTCATTCGCGGTGAGACAGCCGCGTCCGCCCGTGCGCCTGCGGCGCCGGCTGGCTCGGATACGGCGATGTCGATCTCACTCACGAATTGCCACTCGTCTTCTTCAGCGCGTGCGCGGCGCGATTTCGGTGGCCGCGAAGAAATACGCCATTTCGATGGCGGCGTTCTCGAGGCTGTCCGAACCATGGACCGCGTTTTCGTCGATGGATTCCGCAAAATCCGCGCGAATCGTGCCGGCTTCGGCCTTCTTCGGGTCGGTTGCGCCCATGATCTGGCGATGCTTGGCCACCGCATCTTCGCCTTCGAGCACCTGGATGATCACCGGGCCGCTGATCATGAACGACACCAGATCGCCAAAGAACGGGCGCTCGCGGTGAACCGCGTAGAACCCTTCGGCTTCGGCCCGCGAGAGGTGCTTCATCTTCGCGGCGATGATGCGCAGCCCCGCCTTTTCGAAACGGCTGTAGATGTCGCCGATCACATTCTTTGCGACGGCATCGGGCTTGATGATGGAAAGGGTTTGTTCGACCGCCATTGTGACTCCGACTTTTGTTGGGAAACGGATGAGGAAAACAACGAAGTCCGCGCGCGAAGGATGGTTGAACCTCCGGCTGGCGCGGACAAAGCGGTAAATTGTAGCCGGCTACCGCGCAAAGCGGTAATTCTGCGGCGTTTTTGTGTCAGGCAGTCGCCTTGAGGGCGAAGCTATCGCCGCAGCCGCAGAGGGCGTCGACGTTGGGGTTATCGAACTTGAAGGCCTCATTGAGCCCTTCACGACGGTAGTCCAGCGTGATCCCGCCCAGCATCGGAAGATCGCGATCATGCACGACTACACGGGCGCCGTGGGCTTCGAACACCGCTTCTCCGTCGTTGACGGCGTCGGCGTAATCCATCGTATAGGCGAATCCGGAACAGCCGGACTTCTTGACACCGATGCGCAGGCCCAGGCCGTGGCCGCGCTGTGCCAGTTGCTTCTGAATGCGGGCGGCGGCCCGCTCGGTCAGCTGTATTGTCATGGCCATTGCTCCAGAGCGTGTCGAAGGGCGTCCTCGCCCAGAAAGGCACAGTGGGCACGATCCTCCGGTATTTCAAGGGTATCGATCAACTGACGGGAACGAATCTCGTCCAGTTCCGAGCGATCGCGCCCGATCGCATGCTCGGCCAGCCAGGCACCGACCGCGATGCTGACCGGACAGCCGTACGCCTGGAATCGCGCGTCAGCGACGGCTCCGTCCTCGACCAGAAGTTCCAGCCTCAGTACCGAATCGGCCGCCGGCGTGCGCGCCTCTCCGACCAGCACCGTGCCGCTGTCCGGCGCGAAGCGCCCGGCACGCGGCGTCTGGCGAAACAGCTGCCAGACCGGTTCAGGGTACTCGTAGGCGTTTTCTTGCATCAGCAAATCCTCACGCCATCCATTGTACGCCCGCTATCAAGCTGCGCGGCGACGTCGGGAAAGAGTTTCAAAGCTGATGTCCGCGCAAAGACGCAAAGGAAAACAAGAACGGCAACAGCTCTTTCAAAGCTCAAAACTCTTCTACTTGGCGCCTTGGCGCGAGACAAGCCGTTGCCGTTGGCGCTAATCCCAGATCGGCGACAACTCGCGCAGGCGCAGCACTTCGGCCGCCACGGCCGCGCCGGCTTCGCGGGTATCGGCTTCGTCGGTTCCACGCCCATAGGAAAAGCGCAGCGAGGCACCGGCCAGCGCATCCGAACGACCGAGCGCGCGCAATACATACGATGGCTCCTGGGTCGCCGCCGAGCAGGCCGAACCGCTGGAGACCGCCAGCCCCGGCAAGCCGGCACGCAGCGACTCGCCGTCGACACCCTCGAAGCTCAGATTGAGGATGTGCGGCACGCAAGCGCCATCGCCGCCATTGCGGAACACGCCATCCAGGCTACCGATGGATTGCAGCAACGCGGCACGCAGACGCAGCGCATGTGCGCTGTCGGGTTCGCGCCGCTCGGCCGCCAGCTCGAAGGCCGCGCCCATGCCGACAATCTGATGCGTCGCCAGCGTCCCGGAGCGCATGCCCTGTTCGTGACCACCGCCGTGCAGCTGCGGCGCAAGACGTGCGCGCGGTCGACGGCGCACGAACAGGGCGCCGATGCCTTTGGGGCCATAGGCCTTGTGAGCGGACATCGACATCAGCGAAATCGGCGTCTGCGACAGATCGATCGGCACCCGCCCCACGGCCTGCGCGGCGTCGACGTGAAACAAGATGCCGCGCTCGGCCAACAGCGGCGCCAGCGGCTCGACCTCGTTGATCGCGCCGGTTTCATTGTTGACCCACATCAGGGTCACCAGACAGGTATCCGGTTCCAGTGCCGCGATGACCTGCGCCGCGCCGACGCGTCCGTCCGGCCCCGGTTGCAGATACGTCACCCGCACGCCGCGCGTCTCCAGGTAGCGGCAGGTGTCGAGCACCGCCTTGTGCTCGGTGCGGCTGGTGACGATATGGGCGCGACCGCCGGCCTCGCCATAGAACTCCAGCGCACCCTTGATTGCGAGGTTGTCGGATTCAGTGGCGCCGGAGGTCCAGATGATCTCGCCGACTTCGGCGCCGATCGCCCTGGCGACCTTCGCCCGTGACTGTTCGACCGCAAGCCGCGCGCGGCGGCCCGGACCGTGATCCGAAGCCGGGTTGGCATGCGCATCGCTCAGCTGCGGCAGCATCGCTTCGAGCACCGCCGGGTCCAGCGGCGTGGTGGCGGCGTAGTCGAGGTAGATCACGTGTGGCGTGCGCTGGATGGGTAGAGGCTAACGATACTCAGAAGCGGAAAATCCCGCAGGGCCTCAGGCGCCGACCACCGCCGGCATCGACAGGCCCATGCCCGCGAGGAGCTGCTTCAGCGTGGTCACGAAGCCGTCGATCTCCTGTTCGGTATTGCCCAGACCGAGGCTGACGCGAATCGCGCACAAGGCCTCGTCGTTCGACAGACCCATGGCCAGCAGCACCGGACTGGCTTCGTCGCTTCCGCTGGCGCAGGCCGAGCCCGAGGACACGGCGTAGCCTTTCTGGTCGAGCAGACCGAGCAAGGTGGCGCTGTGAATGCCGGGCACCGTGAACTGCAGGGTGTTCGGCGTACGCGGTGCGTTCACGGCCAGCAGCCGGACCCCGGACAAGCCGCCGAGCGCGTCTTCCAGACGTGTGCGCAAGGCCAGCCAGCCGGCGCGGCGCGTTTCCAGTTCGGCCACCGCCAGCGCCGCTGCCTCGCCGAAACCGACGATGCCGGCGACGTTCTCGGTGCCGGCGCGCAGGCCGCGTTCCTGGCCGCCGCCGCGCAACTGCGGCACGAGGTCCAGCCCGCGATCGACGACCAGGGCACCGACGCCCTTGGGGCCGAAAATCTTGTGGGCGGACAGCGTCATCAGTTGCAGCCCCCATTCCTGAAACGAAAGCGCCAGCTTGCCGGCGGCCTGGACCGCGTCTGCGTGAAACACCGCGCCGGCCTCTCTCGCCATACCAGCGAGCCGCGCGGTGTCCTGCACGGTGCCGGTCTCATTGTTCGCGACCATGCATGACACCAGGCGCACCGGCGCCTCCGTCAGTTGCCGGCCATAGGCATCGATATCGATGCGCGCATCGCGGTCGACGGCGATGGTCTCCACCGGCCAGCCGGCGTCGGCCAGCGCCCGCATCGGCTCGTCGATGCAGGGATGCTCGATCGCCGAATACAGCAGCCGGCCGCGCGGCGCCCCGCTGGCGACGCCGTGCGCCGCGAGATTGTTGGCTTCGGTACCGCAGCTGGTGAACACCACCTGCCCCGCGTCCGCGCCCGCCAGAGCGGCGACCTGGGCGCGCGCCTGTTCGACCGCGTCGCGCGCGGCGCGACCGTAGCGATGCAGGCTCGACGGATTCGCGTACGGCCCCGACAGGTACGGCAACATCGCTTCGAGTACGCGAGGATCGGTCGGGGTCGTGGCGTTGTGGTCGAGGTAGGTCGGCATTTTGGCGTGAGGCGTTGAGGCGTTGAGGCGTTGAGGCGTTGAGGCGTTGAGGCGTTGAGGCGTTGAGGCGTTGAGGCGAAAAAGTCTAGATCGCTTTCTTGCGAGTGTCCGGCGCAGCTTCGACCGCCTCTTCGCCGGCGGCCCCGGTATCTTCACCGCAAGGGAAATCCGGCAGCTCCAGCTTTTCGACGCCGGCATTGCGCATGGCACGGCACAGTTCGTTGACGCGATCGTCCAGCGTCTGCACGTGATCGAGCATGGCCGAAATGGCATTGGCCACCGGGTCCGGCATGTCGCGCGACAGCCCGTAGGCGTCGAAACCCATGCGCTTGGCGATCTCCACGACCTTGTCCGAGGGCGCGCTGTGGGTGCCGACCACGCGACCGGGGATGCCGACCACGGTGGCGCCGGCCGGAACGTCCTTGACCACCACGGAATTGGAGCCGACGCGCGCACCGTCCTCCAGGGTGATCGGTCCCAACACCTTGGCGCCGGCGCCGACGACCACGTTGTTGCCGAGAGTGGGGTGACGCTTGCCCTTGTCCCAGCTGGTGCCGCCGAGCGTGACCTGATGGTAGAGCGTCACGTCATCACCGATTTCGGCGGTTTCGCCGATCACCACACCCATGCCGTGGTCGATGAAGAAGCGCCGGCCGATGGTCGCGCCGGGGTGAATTTCGATACCGGTCAGCCAGCGCGCGGTCTGGCTCAGCGCGCGCGCCATCCAGCGCAGGCCATGCGTCCACAGCCAGTGCGCGGCGCGGTGCGCCCACAGCGCCTTGAGGCCGGGGTAGCAGGTCAGGACTTCCCAGGTGGTGCGGGCCGCGGGGTCGCGGTCGAACACGCAATGAATGTCTTCACGTATGCGATTGAACATCGTGTTTACCTCTAGTAGTCCGCCCACTTGACAATTGCGGGTATTGCCAGGAACGATTTTCTCCTTCTCCCTCCGGGAGAAGGGGCACCCATCGATTCGGCTCACACCTCATATCCGTAGTCTTCTCATGGGAGGACTACTAGGCTGCCGCCGCGATACGGCGGCGCGTGATGGTCCAGTTCACGGAGCGCACGCTGGGCACGTTCTGCAGCTGGCGAGCCAGCCGACCGGCCGCATCGGCGTCTCCCTGAAATTCAAGTTCGATGCTGAGGCTGTCGGGGCGTCGACATCGGGCCACGAAGAGGTCGGGCAGATCGTTGCAGGCGGCGAGTCGCCCCAGCACACGCGACGGCAGCTGCGGATCGAAATCCGCCTCCACGATCAGGCGGGCAACGGCATCGAAGGACGGAAGCGTGGGGGCGGAACGGGAACTATCGACGAAATGGGACGACATGAACGGGGTACTCCGGTACGGGACGACAAAGGCGGCGCGAATCAAACCGACCACCGGCCACGGTGGCCGGTCCGGTAATTCGCGCGCTCTGCATCTCGTGACGAAGCGGGTTCATGCTGTCCTGTTGCTGCTGTTCGGTTCCATTGCGGCGACGACCATCACCGCGAAGAGGCGACATTGTGCCGTATTCGCGGGGAGAGCGAAAATTCGGGGGATTCAGGCGGCCAGTTGCAGGCTCGCCAGCCGCGCATACAGGCCGCCGCTGCGCATCAACTCGTCCGGCGTTCCGGTCTCGGCGATGCGCCCGTTTTCCATCACGATGATGCGGTCGGCACGCTTCACCGTGGACAGACGGTGCGCGATGATCAGGGTGGTGCGATCGACCATCGCGGCTTCCAGACCGCGCTGCACCAGCGCCTCGCTTTCGGCGTCCAGCGCGCTGGTGGCCTCGTCCAGCAACAGCAGCGGCGGGTTCTTGAGAATCGCGCGGGCGATGGCGATGCGCTGACGCTGTCCGCCGGACAAACGCACGCCGCGTTCGCCAAGGAAGCTGTGATAGCCGTCCGGCAGACGCTGGATGAATTCGTCCGCCAGTGCCGTTCGTGCGGCCATCATCACCGCCTCGTCCGGGGCCTGCTCGTCACCGTAACGGATGTTCTCCAAGGCGTTGGCGGAAAAGATCACCGCGTCCTGCGGCACGATCCCGATCTGCGCGCGCAGAGCGCCGGGGTCGAGTTCGCGCAGATCGGTGCCGTTGAAGCGGATCGCGCCTTCGGCCACGTCGAAATAGCGCAGCAACAGCTGGAACAGGGTGGTCTTGCCGGCGCCGCTGGGGCCGACCAGGGCCACGGTCTCGCCGGGATTGATGTCGAGCGTGACATGGTCCAGCGCGGCGGTCTGCGAGCGCGAGGGATAGCGGAACACTACCGCGTCGAAGGCGACACGGGCCGGCCCTTCGACCGCGAGTTCGCGCGGAGCGGCCGGTGCCTGGATCGCGGGTTCGGAGTTCAGCAGTTCCATGAGGCGCTCGGTGGCGCCGGCAGCGCGCATGATGTCGCCCCAGACCTCGGTGAGCATGCCGATACCGCCGGCGGTGAAGGCGGCATAGAGCACGAAGGACGCCAGTTCACCGGCGCTCATCGCGCCTGAACTGACGGACTGCGCGCCCAGCCACAGCACGAACACGATGGAGCCGAAGACGCCGGCAATCACGCCGGACGACATCAAGGAGCGCACGCGTATGCGGCGGACCGCGGCGCGAAAGCTGCCTTCGACCGCGCGGTCATAGCGCCGCGTCTCGTAGCGCTCGTGGGTGAAGGCCTGCACGGTCGGAATGGCATTGAGGATTTCACCGGCCACGGCGGAGGTGTCCGCGATGCGGTCCTGCGATTCGCGCGACAGTTTGCGCACACGCCGGCCGACCAAGACCAGCGGCACGATGACCAGGGTCAGCATCAGGGCGGTGACGCCGAACAAGGTGATGCTGGTGATGGCGAGCATGATCAGCCCGCCCAGCGACTGGAACACGCTGCGCAGCCCCATCGACACCGAGGTGCCGACCACGGTCTGGACCAGCGTGGTGTCGCCGGTCAGGCGGGACAACACTTCCCCGGTCTGCGTGGTTTCGAAGAACTGGGGTGACTGCTGGAGCATGCGCTGGTAGACGCCGCAGCGCAGGTCCGCGGTGACGCGCTCACCGATCCAGGACACGAAATAGAAGCGAGCGCCGACCGCGACACCCCACAGCAGCGCCAGCACCAGCAGACCGAGGAAATGCACCTGCATGTCGGCGCCGGCGACGAAGCCGTGGTCGATCAGATTTCGGAATGCCAGCGGCACCGAAAGCATTGCCACCGAACCGAGGATCAGCATCAGGAAGGCCAACGCGATGCGCCAGCGATAGGGGCGCAGGAACGGTGCAAGGCCCTTGAGCGCGCTGAGCCTGCGTGCGGGGACTACGGACAGGTTTTCGTCTGGGGGCATTTCGGCAAACGATCTTCGTTGGAGAACGCACTATGGCGCGGACGGTGGGTCGCGCGGCGACGTGCGCAAAGCTGATAGCGTACTCGCTGCGCTCCCCATCGTCGCAGTTCGAGTCCATGCACCCGACCGCCCGTTCCGCCGAATTTGTCGAATCCGTCGAATCCACGGACGCCTCCGCCACCGCGCGGCCGCTGAATCGCGCCGACTTCAAGACCCTGGGACTGTCGGCCCTCGGCGGCGCACTGGAGTTCTACGACTTCATCATCTTCGTGTTCTTCACCGGCGTGATCGGCGAACTGTTCTTTCCGGCCAGCACGCCGGACTGGCTGCGCCAGGTGCAGACTTTCGGCCTGTTCGCGGCCGGTTATCTGGCACGCCCCATCGGCGGCATCGTCATGGCGCATTTCGGCGACCGCTCCGGTCGCAAGCGCATGTTCACGCTCAGCGTGCTGCTGATGGCGCTGCCGACGCTGGCGATGGGCCTGCTGCCAACCTACGCCCAGATCGGCGTGTGGGCGCCGCTGGCCCTGCTCGCCTTGCGGCTGTTGCAGGGCGCGGCCATCGGTGGCGAGGTTCCGGGCGCCTGGGTGTTCGTCTCCGAGCATGTGCCGGCGCGGCGCGTGGGTCTGGCCTGCGGCGCGCTGACCTGTGGGCTGACCCTGGGAATCCTGCTCGGCTCACTGGTGGCCAGCGCCATCAACCTGCGACTGGACGCCGACGCGATCCGCGCCTGGGGCTGGCGACTGCCGTTTCTGCTGGGCGGCGCCTTTGGACTGCTGGCGGTGTGGCTGCGACGATGGCTGGACGAAACCCCGGTGTTCGAATCCCTGCGGGCGCGCAAGGCGCTGGCGCGCGAACTGCCGCTGAAACGGGTGTTGCGCGAACAGTGGCGCTCGGTACTGCTGTCGACACTGGTGAGCTGGTTGCTGACGGCCGCGATCGTCGTGATGATCCTGATGACGCCGACGCTGATGCAGCAGCTGTTCGCCCTGCCGGTGTCGACCACGCTGAGCGCCAACTCGCTTGCGACCTTCGCCCTCGCCTGCGGCTGTCTCGTGTTCGGCTGGGCGGCGGACCGCTACGGCGCGGCCCGCATCCTCGGCATCGGTTCGGCGCTGCTGCTGTGCGCGGTCTATGCGCTGTACTTCGGCGTGGCGTATGACGGCCGACTGCTGAGGCCGCTCTATGCGCTCGCCGGATTTTGCGTCGGCGTGGTCGGTGTGGTGCCGACGATCATGGTGCGCGCCTTCGAGCCGGCGGTACGCTTTTCGGGCCTGTCGTTCTCGTACAACCTGGCCTATGCCCTGTTCGGCGGACTGACGCCGCTGCTGGTGGTCCTGCTGATGCGGCTCAGTCCGATGGCGCCAGCCCACTATGTCGCGGCGCTGTGCCTGGCCGGTGTGCTGGTCGCGATCTGGCTGCATCGCGACGCGGCCAGATCGATCAGTCGCAGCGCTTGAGGTCGAGCGCCGAAAGAATCTCTCCGAGATCAAAGGCGGCGACATTGCCATCGTTGTGCACCGCGTAGAACGCACCCTGCGGGAAACCGGGCTGCGGACCGTGATCGAGCCAGACGCCATCGGTATTCAGCGTCACCGCGCCTTCGAAGCTGCCCAGGTATTCGTGACTGTTGCGGTCGAACAGGTGAAACACGTTGTGCTGCTTGCTCTGATCGGTGGCGAACCAGTAACCGGAGCCGTCCTCACAGGCGTACAGCGCAATACCTTCCGGCTGGTCGCGGAACACGCCTCCGCCGATGTTGTGGCCACTGTAGCGCCCGTCCAAATCGTAGACCTTGATGTTGCGCTGCCGGTACTGCTCCTCGTCGGCGATCAGCAGTTGGCCACTGGCCTCATCACCCCAGATCGATTCTACGATCAGCAAGGCGCCGCGACCGGTATCACCGAACTGCATGTCCAGCGACGCGGTCCAGGCCTCGCCGTCACGGCTCAGCTGATAGCGCTTGACGCGGCGGTCCAGCTGATCGGGCGGCGGAACGCTTTCGTCCGGATTTTCGTAGTTGTCAGTGACGTAGACGCGGTAGCCATCGACGTTCGGCCGCACCCACAAACCATAGGGCTTGATCAGGTCCTCGGCGCCGAAACGCAGCAGCGGCTCGAAGTCCGGCAGGTGCAACAACTGCACGCGATGGTTGTCACGTTCGACCACGAACACCAGATCGTCGACGACGCTGATTCCGTTTGGGCGATCGAACTGGCCGGGACCGCTGCCGGCGGCGCCAAACTTGCGCAGCGGCTTGCCGGTACCCGCGTCATAGACCAGCAGGCGATCGGTTTCCTTGGCGGTGGCCAGCAGCCAGTGCTCGCCGTTCGGGCCGTGCCAGGTCGCCAGAGAATCGACATTGTCAGCTTCGTCGCGCTCGCTCAGCCAGCGCTCCTGAATCGTGCGCAGGCCGGCGAATAACGGCAGTGGCGCATCGCCCGGTTCATCCTGTTCGAGTTCGTGCTGCACGAGTGCCCGGTCCACGGCGACCTGGCGCTGCTCGCAGGCGCTGAGCAGGCACAGCAGGGCGACTGCCGCGGGGCGTGCAAAACCTTGAGTGAGCGTCATCATCGGATCAGAAGTTGGCCTTGATGCCGAGTTCATACGTGGGCCCGTACTCCTCGTACTGCGCGGCGTAACGCGCGCGGCGGAAATAGGCGTAGTACGGCTCGTCGTTGAGGTTGATCGCGTTGAAGTAGACCTGATAGTGGTCGTCGAAACGATAGCTGCCGGTGAAGTCGATCTGCAGATGTTCGTCGGTGTAGCGATCGTAACCGGGATCGTCCAGCTCGTTGATTTCCTCGAAGTACTCGCTCTGATACGCGGCGGACAGGCGCAGCGACAGTCCGTATTTCTCATAGCCCAGCGAGACATTGCCGATCAGGTCCGATTGCAAGGGCAGCGACACCTTGTCATCGCGCATCGGCAGGCTGGCCTCGCTGTCGGTGAACGTCGCATTGGCCGAGAACAGCAGTCCATCGAACGGTGAGCGCAGCATCGCCAGTTGCTGCACATAGTTGAGTTCCAGGCCGTACAGCTCCGCCGTATCGCCATTTTGGGTGATCAGCGCCTCATCGAAGTCCGCATATAGGCCACCCTGCCCAGCGATGTCGGAGAGCACGAAGAAGTCACGAATGTGCTTATAGAACACGCCGGCGGACAACACGCTGATCTTTCCGGGGTAATACTCCCAGGCCAGGTCGAAGTTGCTGGACCGCAGCGGGTCGAGCTCCGGATTGCCGAGTTCGGCTTCGCGCTCGAACTCGCCGTCGTCTTCCTCGATATTGATCTCGGCGCGCGGCGCCGCCGCGAAGAAACTGGGGCGCGACAGCGATTCGGTATAGGCCGCGCGCAGCACGGTCTTGTCCGACAGCGCGTAGCGCAGGTGCAGGCCCGGCAGCACGTCGGTGTACGACTTGTCGGCGTGCAGATCGGCAAACGTCGGATCGCCGTCGCCACCTTCCTCGTCGATCAGCACCTGGACGCCCTGCGCATCGAATTCGGTCTGCTCCACACGCAGGCCGGCGATCAGGCGCAGCTTGCCGAAATCCAGGTTGAGCATGGCGTAGCCGGCATAGACATCCTCGTCCAGTTCGTAGTCTTCGCCGCGGCTGGAGATGTCGCTGTCGTCCGCGTCGATTTCGAGCACGCTGCGATTGGCATCGAGGAAGCTGCGCAGCGAATCGCGGTTGGTGGCGGGCCCCCAGATGCCGAGCGGATAGTCCACGTCGTAAGGCGTGAAATCGGCCAACCTGTAATCCTCGCCGAAGCCGTCATAAACCGTTTCGTCGGAATTGGCGGACTTGCTGCGCGCGCGCAGCTTGGCGCCGATCTTCCAATAGCCGGGGATCGAGAACAGGGTGTCGTCGCGACGCAGGTTCAGCGCCAGCGTGCGCTCCTTTTCCTCGACCTTGGAATAAGCCTCCACCGCCTCGTCCAGTTCGAAGCCCGCCGGATCGTCATAGGCCGCGTTGGCGAACAGCCGGGGCTTTCTGCGATCGGACAGGTCGTAGCCGACATCCAGCCCCTCACCCACGAAGGTGGCGCCGTAGTCGTCCGTGTTTTCCTCGCTGGCGACCGCATAGCCGGCCGAGTAGTCGAGCGTGAAGCCGCTTGCCAGGCGGTGCTCGGCACCGAGCGTCGTGGTCAGGATGTCCTGGGTCTCGATCCGCGTTTCCGTCTGCTTCTCGACCTCGGCGCCCTCGAAGCTGGCGCCGTCATCGTCGAACGCGACGACACTGCCTTCATCGAACTTGTAGACATTGGTCAGCTGGACTTCGTCATCCTCGAAATCGCTGTACAGCGTGCGCCAGTAGACATCGGTGTCGTAATCCGGACGCCAGTCGAAGTTCAGCGCCGCCGACAGGCGCTCGCGCGTGATCGTGTAGTCGCGCTGCTCGACCTCGGGCAGACCCAGGAACTCCTCGCCGTCTTCGGTCTCCAGATCATCGAAACCGTCGGAGGTTTCCACGTTGTCGGAGCCGAAATCGCGGCTGAACCAGCTCAGCGCGGCCGCGACGCCGAACTGTTCGGAGATCAGGCGCGTACCGCTGAGCGCGAGCTTGGGGCTCCAGTCCTCGCGCAGATCGTTGTAGCTACCCTCCGCGCGCAGGTTGAGGCTGTTGCCGCGATCGAAGGCCGTCGCGCTTCGGAGTTCCACGTTGCCGCCCACCGAATCGCCGTCCATGTCCGGCGTGACGCTCTTGGTCACCTCGATGCCTTCCAGCAGGTCCGAAGAGATCACGTCCAGATTCACCTGTCGCGAATCGTCCTCCGGCGCCGGTACGCGCTGACCGTTGATGGTGGTGGTGTTCAGCGAAGGATCGATGCCGCGGATCACCACGAAGCGCCCCTCGCCCTGATCGCGCGCCAGCGAAAGGCCGGATACACGTTGCAGCGATTCCGCGGCGTTCTGGTCCGGGAACTGGCCGATCGCGTCCGCCGAAATCACGTTCTTGATGTTGTCGGCGGCGAACTCCTGATTCAGCGCGGCCGCCTGGCCCGCAGCCTGGCCGATCACCAGCACATTCTCGAGCAGGGCCACGTTCGCACCGAGCCTGAAGTCCAGCGACGCGCTGGCTCCGGCAATCAGGTCGACCTCCTGGGTTTGCGAATCAGCCCCGAGATATTCGACGCGCACCGCATAGTGACCGGGCGGCAGTTCCAGAAACCGATATCGACCGTCACGCGCCGTGGCGACTTCGCGATTCAGTGCCGGAATCGACACGCGCGCACCTTCGAATCCAAGCGACGCGGACTGGTCGAGCACACGCCCCGACAACACCGAAGCATCCGACTGGGCGACCGCGAAACCCGCGTGCACGAAAAGGACGGCCGCCACGACAGCGGCAAGAATTCGATGCATCTCTGGCTCCCCTGGCCCTGCGGCGCTGACCGAATACCGCCAGCTGGCGGCGCGGCGCGAATCCTATTGGGAAGCCATGACATGGCTGTTACAGCAGGTTGAGCATCTCGCGATCGCTCGCGCAGGGCCAGGATGCTGCGTGAATCCAAGGATGTGGCAGGACAGTCGCCACGCACAGCGTCCGAGCCCGGATCAATCAGGGTTCTTGGCGGGAAACCGATGCTTTTCGAGCTGTAGGAATGGGACGAACATGGAAGCGGTGCGCCCCTGAAATCAATTGTTGAACGAAGCCGCTACGCGGCAGGAAGCAGCGTCGTCTGCCGAATGGTTGCAGGCAGAGGGAACCGAAACCGAAAACTTCTCCACCACCCCCACGTCCGGATGTGGACCACGACAGGAGAAATGCAATGGGTTCATGCGAAAAAGGCCGTTTCGACGCCCTGGACGCTCAGCATCCTAGAGCGCTGAAGCTGCAAGGCAAAGCCGCGGCGACGATCGACAGCTACGCCCGTGCGGTCCGCCGGGTGTCGGCGTATTTCGATCGCTGTCCGGATCGGCTGAAGACGGAGGATTTCAATGCCTATTTCGCCTGGCTGATCGACGCGCGGTCGCGGAGTCTGGTCAAGATCGAGCGCTGCGGAATGCAGTTTTTCTACGAGCAGGGCTGGGCCAGCCGTGGCGGTGATGGATCGCGGCAGCACCCAAAAAGCCTTCTCCCGGGTGGTCGCCGATTGCGAAATTCCCGAACGAGGCTGATTTTCTCACCGGCGATTTCGGCGAAAAACAGAAGCGCGGGTGTTGCCATTGAAGGCATGATGGGAGTGTCAAAGTCACAGCACACCCGCTCAATGAATACTGCCCTGCGCGAAGGCCTGACGCAATTCCATCGTCATTAAGCTGCACCTGGACGTGGCCGACGGCATGATCCGATTTCAGCGGTGCTCCCCTCGGCCAGCGTCCACGACTCGCAGCGGGCGATCCCGTTGGCGACGATGAGTGCGCAGCACGTGACCCACCCCTACGACCTGATGGATGCCGCCTGCTGCAGCCCGATCCTGCGCGCGCACAGCCAAGGCATGGGCCACGAAGCCCGGCGCTACAAAGAACGCAGCACCGTCGAGCGCGTCAATGCGCGTCTCAAGGATGACTTCGGTGCCGCACGCGTCAACGTGCGGGGCCCCGCCAAGGTGATGACCCACCTGATGTTCGGCGTGCTGGTCCTCACCGCCGATCAATTGCTGCGATGGGTCATGTAGCCCCCGTCCACACCTTCCGCGCGCGATGGCGTCGGGTTCACCGTGCCCGCCAAACCGAGACATGGACTCTTCTTGACCACATCGTTATCCGGATTTCAGTCAAAGGCTTCCGGATTGGTCAACAAATAACCAGTGCGCGGCTGGCGCAGGCACTCACCCGTCTCGATCGGATCGACGCCGCTCGATTCGCAGGGGAAATTCACGTCTCGTCGTGAACGGCAGGCCCGAGCATCCCGGCACATGTCGCCCAACCGTAACAAACAGCCGCAACAATCCCCGGCCTCGCTTCGAGCGTATGCCGCCCGAAGCTGACTTCGGCCAATTGGGGGAATCCAGAAAATGCCGCATTCCAGGATGGCGCTGCTCGGCGCCGTATTCGTTTCGCTATCTGCTTTGCTCGCCGCCTGTGACGGCGACGATGGTTCGAACGGGACGCCCGGTGCTCCGGGAACACCCGGCTCCAGTGGCAACGACGGCCTGGATAGCCTGATCCGCCAGACCGCACTGTCCTCCGGCAATGCCAATTGCCCGAGCGGCGGCACACGCATCGATTCCGGACTGGACAGCGACGACGATGGTGAGCTCGACGACGCCGAAGTCATGGACACGTCCTACGTCTGCGTCGCCGGCGCCGACCTGAATTTCAACCGCATCGCTGTGCTGCCGGTCTGCCTGCAGGACGATGCGAGCTGCGACAGCGACGACGGCACAGCCGCCGAAATCGTGGCCGCCAGCACCGACGGTCGCACCCTGATCTATTCCGACAGCCCGGGTGACCGCATCGGCTTCGTCGACATCAGCAATCCCGAAGCGCCGTTGGCGATCGGCACGCTGGACCTCGCCGGTGAACCGACCTCGGTGGCCGTACTCGGACCCTATGCTCTGGTTGGCGTGAACACTGCAGCCGATTTCGTGAACGTTTCCGGCCAACTTGACGTGGTCGACATCGCCACGCAGACGATCCTGCGTTCGATCGACGTCGGCGGCCAACCGGACTCCGTTGCCGTCAGCCCGGACGGAGCCTACGCCGCCGTGGTGATCGAAAACGAGCGTGACGAAGATCTCGGCGACGGCGTACCGCCGCAGCTTCCTGCGGGCAGCCTGGTGATCGTGGATCTCCCCGGTTCACCGGCCGGGTGGACCACGCGCACGGTCTCGATGGTGGACATCGCCGACCTCTATGCCGCCGATCCGGAACCGGAATACGTCGACATCAACGAGCACAACATCGCGGTTGTAACGCTGCAGGAAAACAACCACATCGTGCTGGTCGATCTCAGCAACGGCAGCATCGTCAATGATTTCAGCGCCGGCACGGTGGACCTCGACCAGATCGACGCAACCGAGGAAGAGCCCGCGCTGATCTCGCAGACCGAGTCCCTGTCCGCGATCCCGCGCGAACCGGACGGCGTCACCTGGATCAGCAACGAGCTGTTCGTCACCGCCGACGAAGGCGATCTTGACGGCGGCAGCCGCGGCTTCACGGTGTTCAATACCGTAGGCGAGGTCGTGTTCGAGGCCGGCAATGCGCTGGACCACATCGTGGCGCGCATCGGCCACTATCCGGATGCGCGTTCCGAGAACAAGGGCAACGAACCGGAGAACGCCGAGTTCGGGCGTTACGGCAACAACAACTTCCTGTTCGTGGCGTCCGAGCGGTCCAGCGTGATCTTCGTCTATGACGTCGCGGACCCGGTCAATCCGGTCTACAAGCAGGTGCTACCGGCAGGCCTCGGCCCTGAGGGCGTGCTCGCCATCCCGTCGCGCAATTTGTTGATCGCAGCCAGCGAAGAAGACTCGCGCGACGACAAGTTCCGTTCGGTGCTCAACATCTACCGCTACGAGGTCTCGTATCCGGCCTACCCGACGATCGCCTCGGCCGACCGCGAAGACGGAACTCCGATTGCCTGGAGCGCCATGTCGGGCCTGGCGGCAGACCCGCTGAACGCAAACACGCTCTACGCCATCGAGGACAGCTACTACGCCCGGAACCGCATCTTTACGCTGGATGTCAGCACCGTCCCGGCACGTCTGAGCACGGAAACCCCGATCCGCGACGCTGGCGACGTCTTTGCCGCCATCGACACCGTGGCTCTGGCCGATGCCTCGGTCGACGATGACGATGCAACACGCATCTCGGTGTTCGATGAGGCCGACCTTGCCGCCCTGATCAATGACGACAAGACCGTCAACATCGATCCGGAAGGCATCGCGGTGGCCAGTGACGGCGGCTTCTGGGTCGCGTCCGAAGGTGCCGGCACGATCGGTGACGACGGCCAGCCCGTCAACAGCCTCAATTTCCTGTTCAAGACCGACGCCAGCGGCGTGATCGAGCAGGTCATCACGCTGCCGGACGAGGTCAACGCCAAGCAGATCCGCTTCGGCTTCGAGGGCGTCGCCGAATACAACGGTTCGGTCTATGTCGCCTTCCAGCGCGTCTGGGCCGGTGACGACAATGTCCGCCTCGGCGTCTACGACACCGTCGCGCAAACCTGGTCGTTCCTTTACTACGAACTGGACGCGGTGGAATCGCAGTTCGGCGGATGGGTCGGCCTGTCCGACATCAGCTCGCTCGGCGATGGTCGCTTCCTCATCGTGGAGCGTGATAATCAGGGCGGGCCGGATGCCGCGATCAAGCGCCTGTACAGCATCGACGTGACCGGCCTCGCCGCCGACAGCATTATCAGCAAGACCCTGGTTCGCGACCTGATGCCCGACCTCGTCGCGGCCGGCGGCCCGGTGCCCGAGAAGATCGAAGGTTCCGCGGTCACGCTCGACGGCAAGGTCTACATCGTCAACGACAATGACGGCGTCGATGACAACAGCGGCGAAACCGAGCTGCTGAACCTGGGCGCGATCCTCGACTGATCGAACCAGATGCACAGCCCCGGAGACGGCCTCGCCGCTCCGGGGCTTTTTTTGTTTCACGATGACTCCAGCTCGGCACTTCTCTGGACTATGCCTAAGCCTGCTACAGCAGGTTTATCAATCACTTAGGCGAGTTCAACATATGCCGGTGCTTTCCGAAACTTGACCCGGCTTCCGGTCGCGTGGCTCCCATGTGGCTCTTGGAAACCGGGGTTTCCGAGGAGTCATCATGGCAAGAATCAAGCTCACCAAGTCCGCTGTCGATGCGGCAAAGCCCCAGGCGCAGGCAGTCGAGCTGCGGGATACGGTGGTTCCCGGCTTCCTGTGCAAGATCACCCCGGCCGGCCGAAAGGTGTTCATGCTCCAGTACCGCACGAACGCTGGCGAGCGCCGCAAGCCCGCCCTGGGCCAGTACGGGGAACTGACCGTCGAGCAGGCCCGCGTCATGGCGCAGGAGTGGCTGGCTGAGGTTCGCCGGGGTGGCGATCCGAGCGCGGCCAAGAACGCCGCCCGCAAGGCACCGACCATGAAGGAGTATTGCCACACCTTCATGGAGGACTATTCCAAGCAACGCAACAAGGCGACCACCCAGCGCGGCTACTGGGGCGTCATAAACCGCAACATCACCCCCATTTTGGGACGGATGAAGGTGCAGGATGTGAAGCGCCCGGACATCGCGGCGCTGATGAAGAAGCTGGCCTACAAGCCGGCCGAGGCGAACCGAACCTTCGGCGTGCTGCGCAAGATGTTCAACCTGGCCGAAGTGTGGGGCTACCGCCCGGACGGCACGAATCCGTGCCGTCACGTCCCGATGTTCCCGGCCGGCAAGGTAACTCGGCTCATCAACGACGAGGAAATGGTGCGCATCTTCCGTCACCTTGAGCATCTGGAGGCCCAGGGGCTGGAGAATTACGTCATCCCGCTGGCAATTCGCCTGCAATTCGAATTCGCCGCCCGCCGTTCGGAGATTGTCTCGCTCGAATGGGAGTGGATTGATCTGGAGAAGCGGCGCGTGGTCTGGCCCGACAGCAAGACCGGCGGAATCTCCAAGCCCATGAGCGAGGAAGCCCATCGCTTGCTCTCGACCGCGCCACGGCGGGAGGGCTGCCCCTACGCTCTGCCGTCGCCCAACGATCCGACCAGGCACATGACCTACGGCGAGTATTACGGCGGCTGGAAGCGCGCGCTCAAGGCGGCCGGCGTGCCACACGTCGGCACGCACGGCATTCGGCACCGCTCGACCACGGACATCGCCAACTCGGGTATTCCGGTCAAGGTTGGTATGGCGCTGACGGCGCACAAGACCGTAGCGATGTTCATGCGCTACGTCCACACCGAGGACGACCCAGTACGCAAGGTGGCAGAACTGGTGGCGAATCGGCGCCAGTCCATCACAGGCGGGCGGCGCCCTGCGGAGGCCACCGTGTGAGCAGGAAGCAGAAAGACGCTTTCGGGGGCCGCGGAGTCCCCCGCCGCCCTGCCGGATGGTTGTACCGGCATCCACCTTGGCATCGGGGGAGTCCTAAAACGAGGATCACATGGCAACCACGGGTGCGCAGCGGGCCACGTCTTAGGAAGCGGCGTTCACCTTTACGCTCGGCGCATTCTGGTATAAAACTTTATACGGGACTGTCCTATGCAGCATGAGAAAGAGATTCGTTGGGTAGGGTCCGCCTACGACGATCTGGTGAAATTCCCCGACGAGCCGCGCCGGGATGCCGGTTTCCAGCTGAGCAAGGTCCAAGCGGGTCTGGAACCGGAGGACTGGAGGTCGTTCGATGACGTGGGTGCCGGGACGCGGGAAATCCGTATCCGCGACGCTAGCGGCATCTTCCGGGTGATGTACGTCGCCAAGTTCGAGGAAGCCGTGTACGTCCTGCACTGCTTCCAGAAGAAGACGCAAGCGACCAGCAAGCGGGACAAGGACATCGCCACGGCGCGCTATCGAGCCGTGGTCAACGCAAGAAGAGGTAGGCCATGAATATCGACACCGAAATTCGCCATGTCACGAAACCGGACGCGAACCTCTTCCTCGAACTGGGGTTCCCGGCCGAGGAAGCTGCACGGTTGCACGCCGCTTCGCTTCAGCAGATCAACGACACGCGGCTACTCAAGGAGCAACTGATGTCGGAGTTGACCGAATGGATTGCGCAGCATCACCTGAAGCAGGCTGAGGCCGCGGAAATCCTGATGGTGTCACGCCCACGAGTGTCTGATGTGGTGAATAAGAAGACCGCCAAGTTCACCATCGACACGCTGGTGGAGATGTTGAGCCGGGTTGGTAAGCCGGTCCGGCTGGCGATTGGCTGACACACACGCAGCCACGCGTTTGAGCAAATATGACGGTCAGTTAGTGGTGGGCTGCGCACGTTAGGCTTGAGGGGGTAACGCGTTAATGGCGCGGCACGCACGGGGGATGCGATGAAGGTCAGAAAACTAAAAATCCAGAACTTCAGGGGAATCAACCGGCTCGAATGGGATCTCCCCAACGAGAAGACCTTCTGCCTGATCGGCAAGGGCGATTCTACGAAAACGACGGTGCTGGAAGCGATCCGCTGCGCCTTCAGCCCGCAGTGGAATCACGCGTTCTACGATTCCGATTTCTATCAGTGCAACACTGACGATTCAATCCAGATTGAGGTCGTGATTGGAGATTTGTTGCCCGAGTTCTGCGCGGAACAGAAGTACGGGGCGCATCTGCGCGGCTGGAACAAGGGTGCGTTCAAGTTGAATGATGAGCCTGATGACGATGACGATGACGAGCACGTTCTCAGCATTCGGCTCTCTGTCGCAAAGGATCTGGAGCCGAAGTGGAAGGTCGTTACCGAACGCAATCCCGACGGTGTTGATTTCAAGGCGACTGATCGCGCCAAAGTCGGCGCTGGCTTAATCGGCACGTACAGCGAGAAACAGCTGACTTGGGCTGCAGGAACGGCCCTCGCGAAGATCACCGAATCCGATAATCTGAACGAATCGCTGGTTGAGGCGACGCGTGCGGCAAGAAGCTCGCTCGACAGCCAACGAGCATTGGTCCTGAAGAAGTTCGATGCCGCGGCGGCCAAGTCGGAGCAGGTGGCGAAGGGGCTTGGTGTTCCGGTCGGACACGAATACAAGGCACACCTCGACCTCAACGCGATTAGTATCCGGATCGGTGGCCTGACTTTGCACGATGGCGACATTCCCCTGCGGCAGTTGGGTCTCGGCTCGAAACGCATGCTGCTGTGCGGTATCCAGCAGGAAGGCTTGGAAGATCAGCACATCACCCTGTTCGATGAAGTCGAGTACGGGCTGGAGCCGCACCGGGTCGCGCGCTTGATCAAGCACATTCGCGAGGATCAGAAGGGGCAGTATTTCCTTACGACACATTCTCCTACCGTGCTGCGCGAGTTGACGGTGGAACAGTTGTACCTGCTGCGCAAAGAAGACGCTGGCGTGCGCGTGGTTGCGGCCGCAGGCAAGGCACTGGAAGGGCTGAATATCCAAGGCCATATCCGTTCCAGCGCGGAAGCGTTCTTGTCCCGCAAGGTGGTCGTCTGCGAAGGAGCAACCGAAGTGGGGTTCCTGCGCGGCATGGACGATCTTTGGGCGGCCGCAGGGAAGCTGCCGTTCTCATACCTGGGGGTGGTGCCGCTCGATGCGCATGGCGCGAGTAAGGTCAAAGGGCTTGCGACGGGATTCAAGGCCCTGCACTACGATGTCATGGTTCTAGCCGATGGTGACGCCCAGGATCAGTTCTCCGATAAAGATGCCGCTGATCTGACCGGAAAGGAGATGGCCGTCGTGATGTGGGCGGATAGGCTATCGATCGAGCAGCGGGCGATGGTGGACTTGCCTTGGGAGCAGGTGGTGGCAAGCGCTAAGCTTGCCAAGGAGCTTGGGTTTCCGGTCCACGATCAAGTCAGGTCGAAATTGAACATTCAGTTCGATGAGGACATCGGCAAATGGCAGGACACCGCCGAACTGCGCAAAGCCATTGGCGCTGCAGCGAAATCGTCCAATTGGTTCAAGAACATCGCGTATGGCGAGCAATGGGCGCAGGCCATTTTCCCCGCGTTCGCGGATGCCGCATTCCTGCAGAAGGAGTTCGCGACCAAGCTGGGGCAGTTCCGCACATGGGTGGACAATGGATGACGAACTGCCGAAAGTCTTGGCGAACTTTAACGGCAAGGGATACGTAATTGCCCCTGCCGGCTACGGAAAAACTCATTTAATAGCGAGGGCCGTGCAGGCGGCTTCCCGTCGCCAGTTGGTGCTGACCCATACCTACGCTGGCGTGAACGCAATCAAGCGGAAGATGCAGCTGCTGCGGATTCCGCCGGCGCAGTACCAAATCGACACCATCGCGAGCTGGGCGCTACGTACCTGCCTTTACTTCCCGAAGACGTCAAAGTGGAAAAAGGAACACCCTTCAGGAAAGGAGTGGGGAAAACTCTATGAGGCCTGCGCCGCGCTACTGAACAGACCGTTCGTGCAGCACATGATCAAGTGCTCCTACGCTGGGGTCTACGTCGACGAGTATCAAGATTGCTCCGACCAGCAGCATAAGTTGGTAGAAGCCCTAGCACAGTTGCTCCCATGCCGGCTGCTCGGCGATCCCATGCAGGCCATCTTCGACTTCGGCCAGCAACCGATCGATTGGAACACGGCGGTCTATCCTAACTACCAGTTGCTCGGCGAACTGAAGACGCCTTGGAGGTGGAAACTGGCGGGGGCCGATGAACTCGGGCAGTGGCTGAGCCAGGCCCGGGCGCTTCTAGCAGAAGACAAGAAGATCCCCCTTGCCGGGCCATTGCCCAATGGGGTTCGTCGGTATTCTGTTGATTTGAACGATTTCAGTAATAAAAAACGGCTGAGCGTGTTCTACGACCACCTGAAGAACCAGGCGTCTGTCATTGCCATCCACGCGGGCGATCAGAAGTCGAAGAACAAGACACATAAGCTGGCGCAAAGCATGGCCGGCAAGTTCTCCAGCCTGGAGGAGGTCGAAGGCAAGGATCTCCATCGTTTCATAAAAAAGATCGATGGCGCCAAGTCAGCAGGAGAGCGGCTTCGGTCTGTGATCGATTTTTGCAAGACCTGTTGCAACGCGGTCGATGGCGTGCTCGCCGCGGCAACCAAGAAGGGCCAGGAGGGGAAGGCAACAAGGGCGACGAAATGTCCCGAGATTCTAGAGGTGGCGAAT
>NZ_JAVRIC010000026.1 GCF_031846245.1 Banduia mediterranea
GAGGTGCCAGTGGATGTGTTGCAGCCAGGCGTAGTTGGCGTTGCCCACCGGCGGCACGCCGAACTGCCAGCGCGGGTCGTCGCGCAGGCGGTCGCCGCCCCAGTCGGAGATGTTGAACGGCGGGTTGGCGAGGATGTGGTCGAAGCGCAGGTCGCGCAGTTCGTCCTTGTGGAAGCTGCCTTCGTTGTTCCAGCGGATGTCGGAGTCGATGCCGCGCACGGCCAGGTTCATCTTGGCCAGGCGCCAGGTGGTGTAGTTGCTCTCCTGGCCGTAGACGGCGATGTCGCCGAGGCGGCCGCCGTGTTCGAGCACGAACTTCTCGCTCTGCACGAACATGCCGCCGGAGCCGCAGCAGGGGTCGTAGACGCGGCCCGAATACGGCTCCAGCATCTGCACCAGCACGCGCACCACCGAGCGCGGCGTGTAGAACTCGCCGCCGCGCTTGCCCTCGGCACCGGCGAACTGGCCGAGGAAGTATTCGTAGACGCGGCCGAGCACGTCCCGGGACCGGTCGGCGCCTTCACCAAGCGCGATGCCGGAGATCAGGTCGATCAGTTCGCCCAGCATCAGCTTGTTCAGCGCCGGGCGGGCGTAGTCCTTGGGCAGCACGCCCTTCAAGGATTCGTTGTCCTTCTCGATGGCGCGCATGGCATCGTCGATGTGCTGGCCGATTTCCGGGCGCTTGGCATTGGCCTTCAGGTGCGACCAGCGGGCCTCCCTGGGCACCCAGAAGATGTTGTCGGCCAGGTACTCGTCGCGGTCCTCGGCGGCGTGCGAATCGCCGGCCAGCAGTTCGGCGTGGCGGGCCTCGAAGGTGTCGGAAATGTATTTGAGGAAGATCAGCCCCAGAGCGACGTGCTTGTAGTCGCTGGGTTCCATGTTGCCGCGCAGCTTGTCGGCGGCCTTGAACAGCTCGGCCTCGAAACCGAGGTTGCCGCCATTGTTGTTGTCTTTGCCGTTGGCCATGTGGGGATCCTATTGTTCAGTTGCGGAGCGGGTCAGTCCAGCAGCACGAGAAATTCGGTGGCCAGCGCCTCCGGGCGCACCGCGCGGGTGTCCGGGCTGCGGTGCAGCGTGACCAGGCCGTAGCCTTCCAGATTACGCAGCGAGCGCGACAAATTGCTGGCGGCGCGACCGGAGAGTTCGGCCTGCTCCAGTACCGTGCGGAGCTGCTGCTCCTGCATCAGGCGCAGCAGTGCCCGGTTTTCGTCCGACAGCACGCCGGCCAGCTGACGCCATGAGGCGAACCAGGCCGAGCCCTATTTATTTCTCGTCGTTCAGCCGACGCGTATCCGGACTTTCAGTCCGTAAATCACTAACCCACCGACTTCAGTCGCTGGTTGTTGAGTCACTCCGACCCTTTTTGGCCTGTCATTGAAAGAGGCTGGGATTTGGAAAGAGGCTGGGATTTGACAGCGCCGGGCCGTGCGCCGGACCATGGGCTGCGCTCGGCGGGCCGTGCCGCTGCTGATCGGCGCGCCAAGTGCCAACCCGGCGAAAAATAATCACGACCTGGAGAGCAGCATGACCTCGGCAAAACCAACCATCGTTCTCTACTTGCTGGCTTTTCTCGGCATCTTCATCTGGGCGGCCATGACCGACCCAAGCTTCGCCGGTTTCATGACGGTGGTGCGCGAACCCTGGGGGCTGGTAGTGTTCCTCGACTTCGTGTTCGGCTGTCTGCTGCTGTCCTGGATCATCTATTACGTCGAGGGCTCGGCGCGCGCGGCGCTGCCCTGGGCCGTGGCGCTCTTCATCATCGGCAATATCGTCGGCGCTATCTACTTGCTGATGCGGCTCGACCGTATCCGCCAGCGTTTGGCGGCTACCGCCTGAGGATCAAAAAAGGGTCGGAGTGAATAAAATACTTTTTTATTCACTCCGACCCCTTTTTGCGCCCCTTTTTGCGAATCGGTGTACTGGACATCAACCGGCGAGGCTTTTTAGCGCCTGGTCGCGATCGCGGTTGACCTGCTGCACCAATGGATTATTGTCCATCATCTGCTGCCAGTCGCGCAGGCCCTCAACCTCCGTGGCGAGATCAATGCCGTACGCTCGCTTCGCCACCATGTCGGCCAGATTCGCGGTGTAATACAGCATCAGGTCGGCTTGCGTCAGTTGTGCGCCGGCGGCATAGGGTGAAAATTGCAGCAGACACTTGAGCGCGGCCACGCCCTTTTCGAGCTCCGGCCTGACCTTGATCTTCAACTCTTCGCTCAGCGTTTCGCCGAAAAAGATGCCCCGATACAATTGCCGAGCGACGAGCTCCACATACAGCTCGATGGACTTGGATAGCTCGCGAACCTTGGCCCGCGCAAAATGTTCTTTCGGCAATAGCGCCTTGTCGGGATAGGCCTCATCGAGGAAATCGAGGATGACATTGGTTTCAGAAATAAACCCGTCAGGCGTCTGCAGGCAGGGGATCTTGCCCATGGGGCTTTTGGAGAGGTAGTCCTGTTCCTGGCTCGGCCGCATGATGATTTCTTCGAAGGCAAGGCCCTTGTGCAACAGCGCCAGTTTGACCATGTTGTAATAATTGCTTACCGGAAAACCGTAGAGTTTGAACATTTTATTCTCCTATCTGTTTGTTTTAAATAATTTTTATATATTATCGGGGCGGTTTAGACGGCGGGAGCGGTGCCGGATTTTTAAGTAATAAAAGCAATAAGGGGTCGGAGTGAATAAAATAAATACAGCCGATCCGTACTCTAACACTTCCTTACTTACTTCGCCCCCCTTTTTCCTATTCGGTCTGGGCTCTTGTGGCGGGGTCGGTTTGCGGTTCCACTGTCCTGCCGTCCTGCTTGCGTTCCGAGTAGCGATCGGTGAGCACCGAGGTGTGCGGCCGCAGCAGCACGGTGACGCGGACGAGTTCTTCCATGACGTCGACGATGCGATCGTAGTAGGCCGAGGGCTTCATGCGCCCGGCCTCGTCGAATTCCTGATAGGCCTTGGCGACGCTGGACTGGTTCGGAATCGTGAACATGCGCATCCAGCGACCGAGCAGGCGCAGTGTGTTGACGGCATTGAACGACTGCGAGCCGCCGGAAACCTGCATCACCGCCAGCGTGCGCCCCTGGGTGGGACGCATGCCGCCGAAGCTCAGCGGCAGATGATCGATCTGTGCCTTCATCAGTCCGGTGATCTGACCATGCCGTTCCGGGCTGCACCAGACCTGTCCTTCGGACCACAGTGAAAGTTCACGCAGTTCGTGAACGGCGGGGTGGTCGTCCTTGGGGGTTTGATCGGGCAGCGGCAGGTCGGCGGGATCGAAGATGCGGGTCTCGGCGCCGAGCCATTGCAGCAGTCGCGCCGCTTCCTCGGTGGCGAATCGGGAATACGAGCGCTCGCGCAGCGAGCCGTACAGCAGGAGGATGCGCGGTGCATGCGTTTCTGGAGCGGGCATCGACCGCGCCAGAAACGTCGGGTCCAGCGCCGGCAGTGTGTCGGGGGCGCTCAGCGTGCGCAATCTCATGTCGATAGTGTGGAAGCGGAGGGTGACGCCGGCCAGCGATCACGCAGACGCAGCGCCACATGTACCAGTGCCAGCAGCACCGGCACCTCGACCAGTGGCCCGATCACGGTGGCGAAGGCGACCGGCGAGGCGAGCCCGAAGCTGGCGATGGCCACGGCGATGGCCAGCTCGAAGTTGTTGCTGGCGGCGGTGAAGGCGGTCGCCGTGGTGCGTGCATAGTCCACGCCGACAAAGCGGGCCATCGCGAAGCTCAGCGCGAACATGATCAGAAAATAGAGCGCCAGCGGAGCGGCGATTCGCAGCGCATCCAGCGGCAGGCGCAGCACATCGCCACCCTTGAGGCTGAACATGACGATGATCGTCAGCAGCAGCGCGATCAGCGTCAGCGGCGCGATTCGCGGCACGAAATTCTGCTCGTACCAGGGCTGGCCACGCAGCCGCAGCAGCCATCGACGGCTCAGGTAGCCGGCGGCGAACGGAACGCCGAGATACAGCAGCACCGCCCCCGCGATCGTTTGGAAGGACACGTCCACGACACGGCCTTCAAGCCCGAGCAGGGGTGGCAAGGCGCCGAGGAAAAACCAGGCGTAGGCGCCGAAGAACAGGATCTGGAAGATCGAATTGAAGGCGACCAGCCCGGCAGCGTAGCTGCTGCTGCCGCAGGCGAGCTGGTTCCACACCAGCACCATGGCGATGCATCGTGCCAGACCGATCAGGATCACACCGGTCATGTAGTCGGGACGGTCTGACAGGAACAGCACGGCCAGCCCGAACATCAGGAACGGTCCGATCAGCCAGTTCTGGATCAGTGACAGCAGCAGCACGCGACGATCGGAAAAGACCTTCGACAGTTCCTCGTAGCGCACGCGCGCCAGCGGCGGATACATCATCACGATCAGGCCAATCGCGATCGGAATGTTGGTGCCGCCGATGCTGAGTCGGTCCAGTGCGGTTGGCAGCGATTCGAACAGGGTGCCGAGCAGCACACCCAAGGCCATCGCGGCGAGTATCCAGACCGTCAGATAGCGGTCGAGAAACGACAGGCGGGGGGGGGCGTTCATGTCAGCGTGGCGATCTCGCGCAGTGCGCCGGCGAGTGCGGCATGATCGCGTGATTCAAGGGGGAGCTGCGCGAAGGCCCGCAACCGTCGGAACAGGATGTCGTAGGCTTCGGTGAAGGCCGCCGCTTGCGCCTCGGCGCCGGCCACGGCCGCCGGGTCGGGCAGTCCCATGTGGACCTTCAGCGGCGCGCCGGGCCAGTAGGGACAGGTTTCGCCAGCGGCCTGATCGCAGACGGTGATGACGTAGTCCATGCGCGGCGCTTCGGGGCCGCTGAATTCGTCCCAGGACTTGCTGCGAAAGCGTTCGGTGGCGATGCCACGCCTGCGCAGTTCCGCCAGGGCCATGGGATGAACCTGACCTCGCGGGTGCGAGCCGGCCGACCATGCGTGGAGGCGTCCGTCCTTGCGGCCGAGCTCATTGAGAATCGCCTCGCCGAGTATCGAGCGTGCCGAATTGCCGGTGCACAGGATCAGGATGTTCACACCATCCCGTGGAATATCTTTGGAGGTTGGGTTCATGCCTTGGTGTCCTGGGTGGGCAGGCAGCCGGCGCCGCAGTCGGCGCCGTCACAGCAGTTTTCGAGCAGATAGGCCATCAGCGCGTTCATCGCCTTGAAATCCGGCGCATAGAAAATGCGCCGGCCGTCCGGGCTGGCGCGCAGCAGCCCGGAGCGGCTCAGTTCCTTGAGGTGAAACGATAGCGTTGCGGGTGCCATCCCGGTATTCGCGGCGATGTCGCCCACGCACAGGCCGTTCGGCCCGTTCTGAACCAGCAGGCGAAAGACCGCGAGCCGGTTTTCGTGGGCCAGCGCTGCGAGCTGGGTGACCGCGTCCTTAGATTCCATATTTCCAGAATTATTAAAATATTTTCGATTGTCAAGCTGTCTGCGCAACGAACGAGGCTGGCGCTGGCCGATTCATCGGTACGACAGCGCCGATGTGAAATACAGTGCCGGGGCGAGGTGGCTGTGCCGCCCGAAGAACCGCGAAGGAGACCTCAATGGCAAACGTACTGATCCTCTACTACAGCACCTACGGACACATCGAAACGATGGCCAATGCCGTGGCCGAAGGCGCCCGGTCGATCGGCGGCACTACGGTGGACATCAAGCGCGTACCGGAACTGATGCCGCCGGAGGTCGCGAAGAATGCCGGCGCCAAGCTCGACCAGGCGGCGCCGATCGCGCAGGTCGAGGAGCTGGCGAATTACGATGCGATCATCTTCGGTACGCCGACGCGCTTCGGCAACATGGCGTCGCAGATGCGCAATTTTCTCGACCAGGCCGGTGGGCTGTGGTCCAGCGGCAAGCTGATCGGCAAGCTTGGCAGCGTGTTCGTATCCACAGCCTCGCAGCACGGTGGTCAGGAAACCACGATCACCTCGTTTCATACCACGTTGCTGCATCTGGGCATGGTCATTGTCGGTGTGCCGTACAGTGAGCCGGGTTTGACGCGCCTTGACGAGATCTCCGGGGGGACACCGTATGGCGCGACCACCATCGCGGCCGGTGACGGTTCGCGCCAGCCCAGCGACAACGAGCTGGCGATTGCGCGCTTCCAGGGCAAGCATGTGGCCACGATCACGGCGAAGCTCGCCTAGTCGGCCAGGCTCTCGACAGCGGCAGGTATCGCCGAGAACGGCAGTCTCGGCGTACCGGCTTGTCGCGGGAGGAAAAATGGGCAGTACTGACCGGCTGCTGCCATTTGTGGGCTGGCGAGTGAATTAGGATGTGCTCCCGTCCCGAAAATTCGCCTGGAGTCGATGCGCAAAATCGTCCATATCGACATGGACGCGTTCTATGCCTCGGTCGAGCAGCGCGACGATCCCGCGCTGCGCGGGCGGCCCGTGGTGGTGGCCTGGCGTGGCGGGCGTTCGGTGGTGTGCGCGGCTTCCTATGAGGCGCGCGTGTTTGGCGTGCGTTCGGCGATGCCAGCGATTCGTGCCGAGCGGCTGTGTCCGGATGCAGTGTTCGTGCCGCCGGACTTCACGCGCTACCGCGCGGTGTCACAGCGAGTGCGCGAAATTTTTCTGCGCTATACCGATCGCGTCGAACCCCTGTCGCTCGACGAGGCCTATCTTGATCTCAGTGAGATTCGTACCGGGCAGGATTCCGCGACGGCTGTGGCGCAGCTGATCCGCGAACAGATTCGCGATGAATTGAATCTCACGGCCTCGGCCGGTGTGGCGCCGACCAAATTTCTGGCGAAGATCGCCTCGGACTGGAACAAGCCGGATGGCTTGTTCGTGATCCGCCCGGCGCAGGTGGATGCCTTTCTGCAGCCTTTGCCGGTGGGGCGTCTGCCCGGCGTTGGCAAGGTCATGAACGCTCGCCTCGAAGCGCTAGGGATCAGGACCGTGGGTGATCTCAAAAGCAGCGGTGCGAGTGCGTTGGAGCAGGCCTTCGGCCGCTACGGGCGGCGCCTGTATGAGCTGTCGATGGGCATCGACCGCAGCGAGGTGCAGCCCGACCGTCCGCGCAAATCGCTGTCGGCGGAGGATACGTTCGAGCGTGATTTGCCGATGTCGGAACTGGAATCGGCGATTCGGGTGCTGGCGGACAAGGTCTGGAAGGCCGCGGCACGCTCCGAGCGGGTGCCGCGCACCATCGTGCTCAAGCTCAAGACCAGTGACTTCCGCATTCTGACGCGCAGCCTGACGCCCGGCCGCTGGCCCCAATCGGCCGGCGAGTTCGCTGATATCGCCTGCCAGCTGCGCGAGCGTGTGGCCCTGCCGGACAGCACTCGTTATCGCCTGGTCGGCGTCGGACTGTCGAACTTCGAGGACGTCCCGCAGGCCGACGCGCAGGCGGATCTGTTCGGGCCGGATTGAAGCCCGGACCCGCTGTGTCCATCGGTGGTTCAGGCGGCGAGCGTTGTAATGACGGGGTGCACGGGCTCGAAAACGAATCACAAGATCGAGCCGACCGCATTCACGCCTTCAGGAGACAGACTATGCAACACGACCATACCTACAAGATCACTGAAATCGTCGGCTCGTCCAAGACCAGCGTCGAAGACGCCGTGCGTACCGCCATCGCGCGGGCCGGCAAGACCTTGCACGGCATGAAGTGGTTCGAGGTCGTCGAGACGCGCGGCTGGATCGATGGCGACCAGATCGGTCACTGGCAGGTCACGCTCAAGGTGGGCTTTGTGCTGGAAGGCTGAGCCTGTCCGATTGCCGCGCGCCGCAAAATGGCGCGCGGCGCTTCATCGATTTGCCTGAGGCTTGCCGCGTCAATGCCAGCTGTCAGGCGGCCGGCGTCCGAGGATGGCCGAACCGTAGGCGCCCAGATGCAGCACTGGCGGAATCAGGCGCCCCTGCAACAGCGGCTCGTGGCACAGGTGCCAGCCGCGCTCATTGATCGTGACTTCGGCAGGTTCGGTCGACAGATTGAACACGCATAGCAGTCGCTCCTCGTGTCGCCCGCGTTCGAACATCAGCACCGGCGGCGGTGAGCCGATCAGGCTCAGGGCGCCGCTGCGCAAGCCCGGCTGCGTCTTGCGCCAGTGCAGGAAGTGCCGATAGGCATTGAGCAGCGAGCCCGGATTCTGCTGTTGGCGGTCGACCGCGAGCGGAAGGTGCTCGGCGGGGATCGGCAGCCAGCTCTGGTCGCCGTCGCTGAAGCCGGCCGTATCGGCTTCGGCGCACCAGGGCATTGGTGTGCGGCAGCCATCCCGGCCCAGAATTTCGGGATAGTTCGCGATTCCGTAGGGGTCGCGCAGCTGCTCGAAGCTGAGCTGGGCCTGCGGCAGTCCCAGCTCATCGCCCTGGTAGATGCAGCAACTGCCCGGCAGACAGACCAGCATCGCCGCCAGCAGGCGGTCCAGGCGATGCTCGGTTTCCTCGTCATGCCGCCGATGCTGCGCCCAGCGACCCTTGAGTCTTGGAAAATCGTGGGTGCCGAAGGTCCAGCAGATGCGGTGGTCTTCGAACAGCTCCACGACCCGTTGCAACAGCTCGCTCATGGTCTGCTGGGTGAACGGTTCGTGGCTGATCAGCGACGCGTTGTAGGCCGTGTGCAGGCGCCGATTGCCACGCACGAAGTCGGCGGCACTGGCCAGCGTGTCTTCGGCGCTGGAAATTTCGCCCAGGGTGAACGTACCGGGGTAGCTGTCCATCAGCGAGCGCAGCTCGCCCAAGAGATCCAGGGTTTCCGGTCGGCTGACGGTGCCGCGGTTGATGTAGTCGAAGTAGCGATCGCGCGGCCCCGCGCCGGCGGGCCGCGGCACGTCCGCCGGGCGCCGCGGATTGTCGCGCAGGCTGCGGTCGTGGGTATAGAAATTGACGACATCGAGACGAAAGCCGTCGACTCCGCGGTCGAGCCAGAAGCGCGCCACCTCGTTCAGTGCCGCACGAACCTCGCGCTTGTAGAAGTTGAGGTCCGGCTGTTCGCTCAGAAAATTGTGCAGATAGTACTGGCCGCGCAACGGATCCCAGGTCCAGGCGCTGCCGCCAAAGGTGGCGCGCCAGTTGTTGGGCGGCCCGCCGTCGGGCGATGCGTCCGCCCAGACGTACCAGTCGGCCTTGGGGTTGTCGCGGCTGCTGCGACTTTCGACGAACCATTCGTGTTCGTCCGAGGTGTGATTCCAGACCTGGTCCATGATTACGCGCAGGCCCAGCATGTGCGCTTCGCGAACCAGCGCATCGAAATCGTCCATTGTGCCGAACATTGGTTCGATGGCCTGAAAGTCGGAAACGTCGTATCCGAAGTCGCGCATCGGTGACTGTACGAAGGGGCAGATCCAGATCGCATCCGCGCCAAGTTCCGCGAGATAACCCAGGCGCTCGCGTATGCCGTTGAGATCGCCGATGCCGTCGCCGTTCGAATCCCGAAAACTGCGTGGATAGATCTGGTAGATGACCGCGTCTCTCCACCAATCGGTTGTCATAAGCTCTCCTGAATCCCGGCAAGCGTTGCTCGGTTTGTCGAACGACCGAATCGACGGCTGCGAGCGCATCGGTCGGCATCTGCAGAACGAGCCGATCACGGCTCGAGCCTCAGTCTAGATCTGGCCGAGTAACCGCCGCTGAATGTCAGCTGCGTGACTCGGCTTCAGAGCGGACACGGCCCCCCCGTATCAAGCGGGCGAAAACTGCAATTTAGACAGAGTCTGGAAAATCCAGAGCGGTTCGGCCCCCGAATTCACGGCGAGTTCAGAGATTGACCGGCACAGTGAAGATGCCCTCGGTCGGGGGCGACCAGTGGAGATCGGCATGAACAGCGACATCCTCAAGGGCTCCTGGAAGGTGATGGGAGGGCGTCTCAAGAGCACCTGGGGCGCGTTGACCGACGACGACCTGATGCAGGTTCAAGGCAATTACGAGCGTTTGTGCGGGAAACTGCAGAGCAAGTACGGCCTGAATCGTGAACAGGCCGGAAAGCAGATCGACGAGTTTGTCGGCAAGTTCGAGCGCGACAATCGGTCCGCCCCACATTGACACTTTCGTCGGTCCGGATTCGCACTCGACATATTCGATTTTTCAAACAGAGCCGCCCGAGATTCCACGGCTCGACCTCGCCAATGAGAAACCAAAGGAGACACATCTTATGAAGTCCGATACCAAGACCCTGTTGCTCGCCGCCGTTCTCGGTGCCTCGGTGCCGATGGCCGTGATCGCCGGCGATGACTACAAGGACAAATCCACGATGGAGAAGACCGGCGACTATATTTCGGACGCTGCGATGACCGCCAAGGTGAAGGCCGCGCTGGTGGCGGAGGACGATCTCAGCGCGCTGGATATCGACGTCGAGACCGATCAGGGCGTGGTCACGCTCAGCGGCATGGTCGACAACGATGCGCAGGCCGAACTGGCCGAGCAGAAGGTCGAGGAACTCGACGGCGTCAAGGGCGTGAACAACAAGCTGGTTGCCAGCGACTAGCCCGATTCCGTGCGAATTCTCAGTATCTTGAGAATTCCGGAAGAAAAAACCCCGCCGGAACGATTCCGGCGGGGTTTTTCATGTCCGCTGATGAGGCGGGGCAGGGCCCATCGCGCTCAGGCCTGTGCGCGTGAGGACACCCGATAGAGCAGCCAGGCGATTACGGCCAGTATCAGGAGCCCCAGCCACTGACCGAAGTGCAGGGCGTCCGGCAGGGCCAGCACGTCGGCACTGCCGGCCAGCACGATCGGAATCGCAATGAAGATGCCCATCAGTGCCTCGCCGGTGATCAGGCCGGCGGCGAACAGGGTGCCCTTGCGGGTGGCGGCTTCGGCGCGGGCTTCGTCCTTGCCGGCGCGTCGTGTGATCGCCCAGTTGAGCAGGCCGCCGAGGAAGATCGGCACCATCAGCTCCAGCGGCAGATAGATGCCGATGGCGGCGGCCAGCACAGGCACCCGAAAGTTGGCTCCGCGCGCCTTGAGAATCTCGTCCAGCACGATCAGGGCCGCGCCGATGCCGGCGCCGACGGCGATCGTGTTCCAGGGCAGTTCGCCACCGAAGATGCCCTTGGCCACGGAGGCCATCAGCGTGGCCTGCGGCGCCAGCAGCGGATTCGGATGCTCGGCGGTCGGGGTACCGATGCCGTAGGCGGCGGCGAGCAGGTTCAGCACGGGCGCCATCACCAATGCGCACGAGAACGCGCCCACGGCGAGCATCGCCTGCTGACGCCACGGTGTGGCGCCGACGATATGGCCGCATTTGAGGTCCTGCAGGTTGTCGCCGCCGACACAGGCGGCGCAACAGACCACGGCGCCGATCATGATGGCCGCCACCGGGCCGATTTCGGAGCCCTTGCCGAGCAGCATCAACAGCACCAGCGCGGCGAACAGAATCGTGGCGATGGTGATGCCGGAGACCGGATTGTTCGACGAACCGACCAGGCCCGCCATGTAGGCCGAGACCGAGACGAACAGGAAGCCGGCCACGATCATGATCACGGTCATCGGAATGCTGACGGTCCATGAACCGACGATGGCCTGATAGAGGCCGGCCAGCGGCAGCGTGAACAGCACCAGGCCGATGAGGATGTACTTCATCGGAATGTCCTGCTCGGTGTGCGCGACCGTCTTGCCGACGTTGTCGCGTGCCACCGCCAGACCGCTGCGAATGCCCGAAACCAGCGACTTGCGCAGCGAGATCATGGTCCAGACGCCGCCGATCAGCATCGCACCGACGCCCAGATAGCGGATTTGCGCCGACCAGATCGCGCCAGCCGCATCGGCGGCACTGGCGCCGGCCAGTGCGCCGGAAAGCTGCGCGTTGCCGTCCAGGAAGAAGGCCGAATAGATCGGAATCGCGATGTTCCAGGAGATCACCGCGCCGGACAGGCAGACGATGCCGATGTTGAGACCGACGATGTAGCCGACGCCGAACAGGGCCGGCGACAGGTTGGTGCCGAAATAGGCGATGCCCTTGCCGACCCAGGCCGAGGCTGCGGCGGTATCCGGAATCAGGCGCAGACCGCTGCCGGCGGCGAGCTTGACCAGACCGCCGAGCAGTGCGGAACCGGCCAATACCTTGACGCCCTGACCGGGATTCTCGCCGGTCTTGAGCACTTCGGCCGCAGCCTTGCCTTCGGGGAAGGCCATGTTCTGGTCGACGATCAGCGAACGACGCAACGGCACCGAGAAGATCACGCCGAGCAGACCGCCGAGACCGGCGATGGCCATGACCCAGGAATAGCGGAAATCGTCCCAGTAGCCGAGGATGATCAGCGCGGGAATCGTGAAGATCACGCCGGCGGCGATCGAGGAGCCGGCCGAGGCGCCGGTCTGAACGATGTTGTTTTCGAGGATGCCGCCGCCGCCCAGCAGGCGCAGCACCGCCATCGAGACGACCGCGGCCGGAATCGCGGATGCGATGGTGAGCCCCGCGAACAGGCCGAGATAGGTATTCGCCGCCGCCAGCACCACCGCCAGCACGATGGACAGCAATACGGCACGAATCGTCAACTGTGCTTGAGCGATGTCGCTCATGTACGGATCTCCCCCAAAGAAACGAAAAGAAATGGCGCCGGCAGAGCGGCGCCTATGGGGGAGAGAATAATCGCAAAGCCGGGTTCAGGTTAGCGTGAATCACGCACTGCGTGATGCCGACCGACCCTCGCCCGCTTGCGGGAGAGCGGTGGGTGAGGGGAACGGCCGCAGGCGATTCATTGTGCGGGGTGGCGCTTGCGCCATGGCCGTTATCCCGGCGTTCCGGTCTGCTGCGACAGGCCGGTGGCGTCGTTCAGTGGACCGCTTCTTCCTGCCCGGCGTGATAGCCCTCCGCGATTTCCTCGACCAGCTTGCTGCAGAAGGCGGCCAGATCCTTGGGCGTGCGGCTGGTGATCAGACCTTCGTCGACCACCACTTCCTGATCGACGACGCGGGCGCCGGCATTGGCCAGATCGCGATGGATCGAGTGCACGGCCGTCATCTTGCGGCCTTCCACCACCCCGGCGTTGATCAGCAGCCACGGCCCGTGACAGATTGCGGCCACCGGCTTGCCTTCGTCGAAGAATTCGCGCGTGAAGCGGATCGCTTCGTCGTTGGTGCGAAGCTGGTCAGGGTTGAACAGGCCGCCGGGAATCACCAGCGCGTCATAGTCCTTGGCGCGGGACGAATTGACCGGCTGGTCCACGCCCACCTCCTGGCCTTTTTCGAAGTGTTTGAAGCCCTGAATCTTCCCGGATTCCGGTGAAACTATGTCGACTCGCGCCCCCGCATTCTGCAAGGCCTTGCGCGGCTCGAACAGTTCGGACTGCTCGAAACCGTGTGTGGCCAGAATCGCGACTCGCTTCCCGTTCAGATCTGCCATGTCGAATCTCCTTGGGTTGTCGGTCGTGGCGTGTGACCGGGCGGTCTGCCCGGTCACGTTCCGGCGCTATGCTCGCACCCTCCGCTGATCTTGAACTGAATCGCTTGGGCCTATTTTTGTTCAGCTTGTTCAGTTATTTGCATGACTTTTCGCATCAGCCTCCGAACTGCCGCCGAGTCCCAGACGGCGCACCAGCGGTGCCACGGTGAGCGCCTGCACCAATATGCTGAACACCACCACGACATAGGTCGTGGCGATGATGCGATGACGGCCCGGAAAGTCCGGCAGCGACAGCGCCAGCGCCACCGAGATGCCGCCGCGCAGGCCGCCCCAGGTCAGCATCTTCACGGCATGCGGCACGAAGCCGCGCCACAGGCGCAGCGCCGAGATCGGCAGGCCCACGCTGATCAGGCGCGCCAGCAACACGATCACGATGGCGACCACACCGGACTGGATATGCGCGCCGGTCATCGACAATGCGATGACCTCCAGGCCGATCAGCCCGAACAGCATCAGGTTCAGCAGTTCGTCGATCAGATCCCAGAACGAGAACAGGTGGTGGCGCGTGGTTTCCGACATCGCATGCGACTTGCCGCGATTGCCGATGATCAGGCCCATCAGCACCACCGCGATCGGTGCCGAGGTGTGCAGCTGCTCGGCCGCGGCGTAACCGGCGGTGGTCAGCGCCAGCGTGATCAGGATTTCCACCGCATAGCTGTCGATGCTGCGCAACAGTACGAAGGCCAGGTAGCCCAGCACCACGCCGACGATGATGCCGCCGATCACTTCCTCCACCAACAGCATTGCGACTTCGCCTGGCGACACGGCGTGCCCGCCGGTAGCGATGCCAAGCAAGGTGATGAACACGACCACGCCGATGCCGTCATTGAACAGGCTTTCGCCGGCAATCTGCGTTTCCAGGCTCTTGGGTACGCCGGCCTTGCGCAGGATGCCGAGCACCGCGATCGGGTCGGTCGGGGAAATCAGCGCGCCGAACAGCAGGCAGTGGATGTACGACAGCTCGGCGCCGAGCCAGTGCGTCGCGTAGTAGAACGCCGTGCCGACCAGCGTCGTGGAGATCAGCACGCCCAGCGTCGCCAGCGGCAGGATTACCCACTTCTCGCCCTTGAGATCGCTGAAGTTGACGTGGAGGCTGCCCGCGAACAGCAGCATGCCGAGCATGCCGTGGAATACGATTTCGGTGAAATCCAGTTCGTTCAGCGTGGTCTGCGCCCAGTGCGTCCATTCAGGGTGCTTGTTGCCGACGATCGCCATCAGCACCGACAGGATCAGTCCGACGGCGGTGATGCCGATCACGTCCGGCAGCTTGACGAAGCGTGCGTTGAGATAGCCGCAGACGGCGACCAGGGCGATCAGCAGACTGACGGCGTTGAACAGGGACACGGGCGGACCTTTGGGGAGCCTTGGAGCGATCAGCTTAGCGTTCAAAAAAGGGGCCGGAGCGCGATCGCGTCGCTCCGGCCCTGCGGCGAAGGGTTCCGGATCAGGCCATTGGCGCATCCGGAATGACGGACGGGTTCACACGCAATCGAAGATCGCGACCTTCTCGTCGTCCACCTCGTTGACATTGCGCATCTTCGCCGACTTTCCGAGACCGGAGCAGTACTCCATGGCGTTCTGGGTAACGGCGCTGAGAGAATTGTCTTCGTAGGTGAATGTGACGCTATCCGGGGTCGGATTGAGCTTGGTGGGCTCGGATCCACATGCGCTGAGCAGCAGCATTGGGGCGAGCATCGAAATCGACTGCATGAATCTTGACATTGCGAATCTCCTGGGGGGAGGGATCAGCCCTGACCGGACTGGCGCCGCCATTGATAGCCGCTAGCCGTGAATCATTGCTGAACTCTGGACGGACAGCGGCACGGGCCGTTCCGTCGAGGCCAATCGGCGCCGATGCCGCATTCCAGCGTCGTTTGGTCTGTCCGCGACAATGCTGAGCGCCTGTGGTTCAGGTGTTGCCGCTATCATTGGGCGCTGTCCCACACATTGAAGACCCACGCGCGTGGCTGAGTTGAACCGATCTCCATTTTCGCTGGCCTCGCGTGTTGCCCTGGTCACGGGCTCGGCCGGCGGACTTGGCTACGAAATCGGGTTCGCCCTGGCACGAGCTGGCGCCAAGGTCTATATCCACGGTCGTGATGTCAAAAAGCTCAAGGCGGCTGCGCGTGGCTTCGCGCAGCAGGGCTTGATGGCGACTCCGGTGGTCTTCGACCTGGCCGATTCGCAGGCGATCGATTCGGCGATCGCCTCGATCGCCGGGCGTGAAGGACGCTTCGACATTCTCGTCAACAACGCCGGTACGCGCGATCGGCGCGGTCTGTCAGAGCTGGATTCGGACGCGGTACGGCGCGTGCTGGAAATCGATCTGGTGGCGCCGTTCCAATTGTCGCGCTGTGCCGCACGGCACCTGCGCAGTGGTGGCCGCATCATCAACATCACCTCCATCGCCGGCCCGATTTCGCGCAGCGGAGATGCCGCCTATACCGCCGCCAAGGGCGGCCTCGAAGCGCTGACGCGAGCCCTGGCCGCCGAACTCGGTGCCCAGGGCATCACCTGCAATGCCGTGGCGCCGGGCTTCTTCGCGACCGCCGCCAATGCCGAGATGCTCGCCGACGCCGATCTGGACGACTGGTTGCGCCGCCGCACCTCGCTGGGGCGTTGGGGCAGGCCCGCTGAAATCGCCGGTGCCGTGGTGTTTCTGGCTTCCGAGGCGGCGTCTTACGTCACCGGCCAAGTCATCGCCGTGGACGGCGGTTATCTCGCGCACTTTTGAGCCGGCGGTGCCTGCGCGTGCCGGACAGCCGCTCGGCAGGGTTTTGGCGCGTGGCCCGCTCGGGTTATGGTCGGTGGCCCGAAACCACCAGGGAACCTGCATGACGCACTTCGCAAGAAGGTTGGCCGTCGGCTTGGCTCTCCTCGCCGCCTCGCCAGTCTGGGCCCAGGACGGCCAAGCCTCAGCCACTGCTTCCTCCTCCGAAAGCACGGCTGCCGCTGAAGCCGAAAATTCCAGCGCTGAGTCCACCGCAGACGTATTGAAAGTGGGTGTTCGCCAGAACCCACCGTTCGTGATTCGATCCGACAACGGTGATTTCGACGGCATCGCCATCGAGCTGTGGAACCAGATTGCCGACGATCTGGGCATGGACTTCGAATACCTTGTCGCCAGCGACGTCGGCGCTTTGCTGCAGGGCTTGGGCGAGGGGCGCTATGACCTCGGCGTCGGGGCGCTCACCGTGACCGCCGCCCGCGCAGAGGCCGTGGACTTCACGCAGCCGTTCTACCGCGGCGGCATCGGCATCGCCACGCGTGAGGAACGGGGCCTGCTGCATGCCTTGGGTGCCTTGGTGTCGCTGGACTTCCTCAAGGCGATTGCTGCACTGATGGTGGTCCTGCTGCTGGTCGGGGTGCTGGTCTGGCTGTTCGAACGTCGTCGCAATCCGGAACAGTTCGGCGGTTCCACGGCACAAGGCATCGGCGCGGGCCTCTGGTGGTCGGCGGTCACCATGACCACGGTCGGCTATGGCGACAAGGCGCCGGCCTCGTTCGGCGGTCGTGTCATCGGTCTGGTCTGGATGTTCGCCAGCATTATCACGATCAGCGGCTTCACGGCGGCGATCGCCTCGTCGATCACGGTCGGGCGGCTCACCACGCAGGTGAGCGGTGTGAGCGATCTGCCACGGGTTCGCGTCGCCTCGGTGGCCGGCTCGACCAGCGAGGACTTCGCGCGCGGCGAGGGGCTGGCGATCGCCTCGGTCGCCGACCCCGCAGAAGCGCTGCGCCGCCTGAGCACGAATCAGGTCGACGCCGTGCTGTACGACGCGCCGATTCTGCAGTCCCGTATTTTTCGACAGAAACTGGACCGGTTGACCGTGCTGCCGGAGCTGGTGCGCGAAGAGGACTACGCGCTGGCGCTGCCGCGCGATTCACGTCTGCGCAAACCGATCAATCAGGCCCTGCTGCGGGTTACCGAGGCGCCGCAGTGGCAGGAGACGCTGGACCGGTATCTGGGCGCGCAGCGCTGAAGACGCCGGAAGGGCGGGCTCAGCCCGCGTACGGGTACGTGGCACTAAGTTTGGCCGCTTCGATCCTGTTCCCGTCCGAGCCGCGCCGCACATGACACTACTGCTGCTGTTTCTGCTGCTGGCGCTGGCGACCTCGTTCGCCTGTTCGCTGTGGGAGGCGGTGCTGCTGTCGATCACGCCCAGCTTCGTCTCCGAACAGCTCGCCAGCGGACGCCGAGGCGCCGGTCTGCTGGACGCACTCAAACGCGATATCGAGCGTCCGCTGGTGGCGATCCTGTCACTCAACACGATCGCCCATACGATTGGTGCGATTGGTGTGGGCGCGCAGGCCAACAAGCTGCTTGGCAGCGGCGGCGTGCGGATATTCGGCTACAGCCTGCACTACGAGGCACTGGTTGCCGCCGGCATGACGTTGGCGATTTTGATTGTGTCGGAGATCGTGCCCAAGACGCTCGGTGCAAACCACTGGAAGCGTCTGGCGGTGCCCACGGCGCTGTGCCTGCGGCCTCTGGTGACGGTGCTGTTCCCGCTGGTCTGGTTCGGGCGCATGCTGACGCACTGGCTCAGTCGCGACGGCGCCGAATCGGTATTCAGCCATCGCGAATTTCTGGCGATGAGCGAACTCGGACTGCAGGAAGGCCGGCTCGGCGAGGAGGAATATCGCGTCATTCAGAACCTGCTGCGTTTTCGCGAACAGCGCGTGCGCGAAATCATGACGCCACGCACCGTGGTGATTGCGGCCGATGCCGACGAGACCGTGACGCAGTTTCTGGAACGGCGACCGCGCCTGCAATTCTCGCGCGTGCCGGTGTATCGCGGCAGCGTCGACAGCGTGATCGGCATGGTCATGCGCAAGGATCTGCTGGCGGCCAAGGCCGAAGGGCAGGGCGAGGTCGCGGTGGCGAGCCTGCAGCGCGAGGTCATGATCGTGCCGGACCTGATGGTGATCCCGCGCCTGCTGCGCGAACTGGTGGATCGGCGCGAACAGCTGGCCGTGGTGGTCGACGAGTACGGCGCCTCGGTCGGTGTCGTGACCTTCGAGGACGTGATCGAGGAGTTGCTGGGTCTGGAAGTGATGGACGAGTCCGACCGTGTGGGCGACATGCAGGAACTGGCGCGGCGCTCCGCCCGCCGTGCTGGCAGCCGCGCGGCGCGGGGGGAATCGCATGAATCGTAGCGATCCGCCAACAGGCCCCGGCGAGCCCGCGGGTACACTGCCGCCCATGCCGAATACTGGAAATACCGTGCGGGACCGTGTGCGCTACTGGGTCGACCCCTACGTCGGCGTGCAGGCGACGCCGCCTGCCTGCACGATGCTGGCCCTGGACGTGGCCATGATCGGCTTTTTCATGCTCACCACTTTCCTGCCGCGTTCGCCCTGGCTGACCTACGCGGACTACGCGCTCGGCGGGCTGCTGGCGGTGGAGTGGGGACTGCGCCTGTGGGTCGCACGCGACCGTCTGGCGTTCTTCTCGCGGCCGCTGGTGCTGGTCGATCTGGTGGTGGTGCTGTCGCTGCTGGCGCCGAGCCTGACCGAGAACTTCGCGTTCCTGCGGGTGTTGCGCGCGATGCGTCTGCTGCGTTCGTATCATGTACTCACGGTGCTGCGCACGCAGTCGCGCTTCTTTCGGCGGCACGAACTGGTGATCTTCAGCGCCACGCATCTGCTGGTCTTCGTGTTCGTGGTGTCGGCTGCGGTCTACGCCTTGCAGGCGCGCGTCAACGATCAGATCAACAACTATGTCGACGCCTTGTACTTCACCGTGACCACGCTGACGACGACGGGCTTCGGCGATATCGTCATGGTGGGCCCGGCCGGACGCCTGCTGTCGGTAGTCATCATGATCGTCGGGGTGTCGCTGTTTCTGCGCCTGATCCAGGCGATCTTCCGGCCGCCGCATGTGAGCCACGAATGCCCGGACTGCGGGCTGACCCGTCATGACATGGATGCCGTGCACTGCAAGCACTGCGGCTTGCTGCTGCACATCCGCACTCAGGGCGCCAACGAGTAGCCACCGCGCTGCAGTGGCGCCATCTCAGCTTCGATACAGTCGTTACCTGCCAAGATCGGCGCCCCTGGTCACAAACTTGCCTGCCAATCCCGAATGGATGATCGCATCGAGCAATTGGCGCAGTCGCTGGACGCTGCGGCACACCCCGCTATCGCGACGATCCTGACGGCCCTCGGCATCGCCGTTGCCGCGGCGCTGTTCGGGCAGTTGCTGTATTTCATCGGACGCCGCGTACTGCGCGAGACCAGCCTCACCCGCGCGATGATGATGCGTGCCGCCAGGCCGATGAGCCTGGTCTGGCCGCTGGTGGCGCTGCTGGTGTTCTGGGATGCCGCGCCCGGCGAATTTGCCTGGATGGGGCTGGTGCAGCACATCACCACGCTGTTGCTGATCCTGTTTGTGACCCTGTCCGGCGCCGGCTTCGCGCGCGGGCTCGGTGACCGGGTGCTGCAGGCCACCGAGCCGGACATCAAGCGCGGCGAACTGAGTGCCCGTCGCATCTATACCCAGGCGCAGCTGTTGACGCGCATGGCGATCTTCGGGGTCTGCGTGATCGGCGTCGCAACAGCCCTGATGACCTTCCCCGGCGTGCGCCAGCTCGGCGCGAGCCTGCTGGCCTCGGCCGGCGTCGCCGGCATCGTCATCGGCTTCGCCGCGCGGCCGGTGCTGTCGAACCTGCTGGCCGGCATACAGATTGCACTGACCCAGCCGATCCGCCTGGAGGACGTGGTCATCGTCGAAGGCGAATGGGGCTGGATCGAGGAGATCAAGGCCACCTACGTGGTCGTGCGCATCTGGGACGAACGCCGCCTGGTGCTGCCCCTGCAATGGTTCATCGACCACCCGTTCCAGAACTGGACGCGCTACAGCTCGCGCCTGATCGGTACGGTGTACTGGTGGGTCGATTACCGCATGCCGCTGCAGCCGATCCGCGACGAAATCAAGCGCGCCTGTGAGGGCGCACCCGAATGGGACGGGCGTCTTGCGATGTTGCAGGTCACCGACAGTACCGAGCGGGCAATCCAGTTGCGGGCTCTGGTCACGGCGCCGGACGCGCCGCGCGCCTGGGATCTGCGCTGCCGCGTACGCGAAGCCGTGATCGACATGATCCAGCGCGACTATCCGGACTACCTGCCGCGCCTGAGAACCGAACTTCATGCATCGTCCTCGGCGACGGAGCCGCCGTATCCGGAGGGCGACGGGCCGCAGCGGCTAAGTCCTGAACTGCACACTCCGCCGCCGGACCGACCGCTGCCGGAGGCCTGAGCGAAGCGGGAATCTGCATCGTTCGGGCACGGTGAATTGGATTTTCCGATCTTTGCACCGTGTGAGCCTGCCATGTCCGAATCCGTTCCGAGCACGCTTGCCCTGTTTCGTGGTTTCGCGGCGGTGCCGATGGGGCGCCAGTTGTTCACGCCTGCGATCTGCCTGAAGGCGCCCTATTTTTCGAGCATTCATCGCCTGGTGAAGGAAATGCGTGCGCAATACGCCGAAGCGCATATTCGCAAACGCTGCTCCGTCACCAATCATCTGGGCACCGTGTACGCCATTGCGATGTGCAACATGGCCGAACTGGCCGCCGGCATGCTGATGGAAGCCACCGTGCCGGATAGCCATCGCTGGATTCCCAAGGGTATGAGTGTGGAGGTCAGCGACACCGCCGGTCAGACCGTATTCCGCGCATCGATTAAGATGTGGGTGTCCCCGAAGAAGAAGTGAGTCGCAGCTGATGGCGACGCTCAGCGGCCTCTACATCTATCCGGTCAAATCCTGCGCCGCCGTGTCCGTGCAGCAGGTCGGCGTCGAGCCGCGCGGGCTGGCCGGTGACCGGCGCTGGATGATCGTTGATGCCACGGGGCATTTCATCACCGGGCGCGAGCAACCGCGCTTGACGCTGATCCACGCGCACCGGGTGGAATCGGGCTTGACCCTGTCGGCGCCCGGGCAGCCTGAGATCGTGGTGGCGCGGCCAGACAGCGCAGCGGCGCGCGCGCCCGTGGTCGTCTGGCACAGCGAAGTCCAGGCCTTGCCGGCGGCGCCGGAAGCCAGCGAGTGGATCAGCCGCTTCCTCGGCAGGCCGGCACGACTGGCGTACCAGGACGCAGCCGCGCAGCGGCTGATCGGATCGTCGCGCGTTCACCCCGACGACGAGGTGAGCTTCGCGGATGCCTATCCGATGTTACTGATCTCGGAAGCCTCGCTGGCCGGCTTGAATCATCGAATCGGCCGCGAACTGTCGATGCTGCGCTTCCGACCGAACCTGGTCGTCAGCGGCACGTCCGCGCATGCCGAGGACGAGTGGAAGCGCGTGCGCATCGGGGCCGTCGAATTCGATGTGGTCAAGCCCTGCGCACGCTGCAAGTTCACCACGATCGATCCCGAGACTGCGGAGCGCGATCCGCGCGGCGAGCCGCTGCGTACGCTCGCGACCTATCGACGCGTCGGCAGCGAAGTGATGTTCGGCCAGAACCTGGTCGCTCGGAGCGGGGGCGGCTTGCGGATCGGCGACACGGTCGAGGTAATCGAGTAGGTGCCGCGCAGGGCGCAGCATGGTCGCGCGGTTGCCGAGCGATTCGCGCGGTTCTATCCTTCCGCTGTAGACCTCCCCATTCTGACGAGCCGCCGTGACCACAACCGATCCAGCGTCCACATTGACGCAAGACGCCGCGAGCAATGATTCCGTGGTCGAAGATTTCGACTGGATACCCCAGGCGCATGCGATCGTGGCCGATCTGTTCGGGCGTTCGCCGGTGATCTACTGGACCGACCTGTTGCTGAGCGCGGGCGGCGCCTGGGCGCTCACGGTGGTGTATTTCCTGGCCGCGCCGTGGAGTCTGTTGCAGATCGCCGCCTTTCTCGGCGCGAGCATTCTGTTCTTCCGCGCCGGCACCTTCATTCACGAGCTCGTGCATTTCCCGCGCGGCCAGATGCGCAGTTTCGGACGGGTCTGGAACCTGCTGCTCGGCATTCCGCTGTTGATGCCCTGGGTGATGTATCGCAACCACGTCGAGCATCACAGCCCCAAGCGTTTCGGCACGCCGATGGATGGAGAGTATCTGCCGCTGGCCTCCTCGCCGATTCGGGAGACGGTCAAGTATCTGGTGCAGGCGCCGCTGCTGCCGCTATTCATGATCGTCCGCTTCGGCGTGCTGGGACCGCTGTCGCATCTGAATCGCCGGTTTCGCGAATGGGTGCTGACGGCGGCCTCGGCGGCGGTTTCCAATCCCTACTACCGCAAGCGTTTCCCTAAGCGGGACGAACGGCATCTGCTGATCGTGGAAGCCTTATGCTTTCTCTATCTCGCCGCGATCGGCGCCCTGATGTTCACGCACAGGATCAGCCTGGGGCAGCTGCTCATGGGCTATGCCCTGCTGGCCTGGACCTTGAGCCTCAACTGGGTACGCAATCTGGCGGCGCATCGCTATGCCAACCGCGGTGAGGTTCTGAGCCGTTCGCAGCAGGTTGGGGATTCGATCAATATCACCGGGCAGACCTGGCTCACCATGCTGCTGTTTCCGGTGGGTCTGCGGTATCACGCGCTGCATCATCTGTTTCCGTCGATGCCGTATCACAATCTCGGCACTGCGCACCGGCGACTGATGCAGGCGCTGCCGCCGGGCTCGCCGTATCACGCCGTCAACTGCCCCAATTTTTTCGTCGCCGCGCAGCAATTGCTGCGCTCGGCGCTACAGACGCCACCCGCCGCATCGGCGATGCCGGTTTGGCGTCCGGAGTCCCATCACTCTTGAGCGCTTGCGCCTCCGGGCTCACTACGGCGCCGGTCAGCCAGGCCGACACCGCGCCGCCGCCTTGTCTGATCATCAATCCGCTCAGCTTCCGTGTATCACGCAAGGGTCTCGCTGCACGGGCCGCGGCGCTGGCGCGGGCGCTTGGCGCCGAAGTGATCGAGGCCGACCATCCGCGGTCGGTCGATATCGCCCTGAGATCGATCCTGTCGCGTCGCCAACGCCATGTGCTGGTGCTGTCCGGGGACGGGACGGTACACGCCATCGTGGACGCGCTGGCGCGCTTGCCCGAGGGTAGCTGGAAGCCCGATCTGCTGGTATTGCCGGGCGGGCGTACCAATCTCACGGCGGCGGACCTCAAGCCGCAGGGAAACACGCTGGCGGCCCTGGAACGCGCTCTGCGGCAGGCGCGCGAACCGCATTGCGAGATGGTGGTCGAGGAGCGTCACACCTTGTGTGTGGAGCAGGCGCCGGCGCCACCGCGTTACGGTTTCTTTGTCGGCGCCGCGCTGGTCGATGACGTGGTCCGGGAGTGCCAGCTGTTCCGCCATCGCGGTTCGGGGCGGTTGCGCAGCGGACATCTGAGCTCCTTGTGGTGCGTGCTCCGGCTGGGTCTGTCGGCTCTGTTCGGTCGGCCGCGCCTGCCGCCGCGCCCCAGGCTGACGGTCGATGCCGGTCCGGCCGGGTGCATGAGTGCGCCGACCAGCGTGTTCATCGCGACCACCTTGCAGCACCGAACCGGTTGGTTCAATCCGTACGCCGCGCGCGGTGAAGGCGTGTTGCGCGTGACGGTCGTGAAAGCCGGTGCCCCTGGGTTCTGGCTTGGGCTGTGGCGCATCCTCACCGGACGCTTCAAACCGGGCATGACGATCGAGAACGGTTATCTCAGCGGTCGCTGCCCACAGCTGCGGATCAGCGGAATGCGCGGCTACTCGCTCGATGGCGAGGGTTTTGACGCCGATCCGGCGCGACCCCTGAGCATTTCGCCGGGTCCGATCCTGCGGTTCCTGCAACCATGAAGCGCAGCAAGACTCCACCGCTGGTTGCGGCGAGCAGCCGTGGCGCCTGGCCGATGATCGGCGCCTTGGTGCGCGCCTACCCAGGACGCAGCGCGGCGGCGCTGAGCGCGGTCTTCGTTGCCGGGCTCCTGGATGGACTGGGCCTGTCGATGCTGTTGTCGATGCTGGCGGTGGCGACCGACGGCGATACCGCCGATCCGTCCCTGCCGGAGCAGGTCGCGCTGCGTGTTGCCGCAACTCTCGGTCTGCAACCGACCGCTCCGGTACTGCTGAGCCTGGCCACGGTGCTGATCGGACTCAAGGCGGTGCTGAGCCTGCTCGCCAACCGACAGGTCGGCTACGCCGTGGCGCACATCGCCACCGATCTGCGTCTGGCGCTGATTCGCGCGGTCATGGGTGCGCGCTGGAAGTACTACTTGCAGCAGTCGGTGGGGCGGCTGTCGAACGCCGTGGCCACCGAGGCGCAGCGCGCGTCCGAGGCGTTCCAGTACAGCGCCGAAATGTCGGCGATGCTGCTCAATTCGATGATCTACATGGTCATCGCGCTGACGATCTCCTGGCAGGCCGGCGTCGCTGCGGTGGTGGCCGGTGGCCTGATGCTGACGGTGCTGCAGACCCTGATCCGCAGCTCGCGTCGTGCCGGTCAGTACCAGACGCGCCTGCTCGGAACGCTGCTGTCGGCGATCAGCGGACAGCTCGCGGCCGCCAAGCCGCTCAAGGCGATGGCGCGCGAGGATCATGTCGATGCGTTGCTGTCCGACCAGACCCGGCAGCTGCGCCGCGCGCTGCGGCGGCAGGTGATCAGCAAGGAGGCGCTGACGGCGCTGCAGGAACCGCTGCTGGCGATCATGGTCGGCATCGGCTTCTTCCTGAGCCTGGTGGTGCTGAAGATGCCGCTGGCGGCCGTGTTGGTGATGCTGTTCCTGCTGGCGCGCGTGGTCAGCTATCTGTCCAAGGGGCAGCGGGCATTCCAGCAGGTGGTGGTGCGCGAGAGCGCCTACTGGTCGCTGATCGACAGTATCGAGGACGCCCGTGCGCAGAGCGAACCGCGCGGCGGCACGTGGACCGTGCAGTTGAACGAGAGCATCCGTTTCGACGCCGTGCGCTTCAGCCATGGCGACGGCCGCGCGATTCTCGATCAGACGAGCTTCGAGGTGCCGGCACGCGCGCTGACGGTCATCGTCGGTCCGTCCGGCGCCGGCAAGACCACGCTGCTGGATCTGGTGGTGGGCCTGTTGCAGCCGGAATCCGGCCACATCCTGATCGACGGCGTGTCGCTGGCCGAACTCGACCTGCGGCAATGGCGCCGCCAGATCGGCTATGTTCCGCAGGATTCGGTGATGGTCAACGAATCGGTGGCCTACAACCTGAGTCTGGGCGAGACCGACCTGAGCGAGGACGATCTGCGCGAAGCACTGCGTTCGGCCGACGCCCTGGACTTCGTGGAGGCAATGTCGGACGGTCTGCAGACGCGTGTTGGAGAGGGCGGCTCACGCCTGTCCGGCGGGCAGCGTCAGCGTCTGGCGATCGCGCGCGCACTGGTGCACAAGCCGCGCCTGCTGATCCTCGACGAGGCCACCAGCAGCCTCGATGCCGAAGCCCAGGCCGCCGTGGTCGAGACCGTGAGCCATCTCAAGGGCCGGTTGACGATGCTGGCCGTGGCGCATCAGGGCCAGCTGCTCGGCGCGGCCGATCATGTCTATCGGCTCGCGGAGGGGCACATGGTGTTGCAGCCGCAACCGCGCGTTGCCGGCGATGTCGTGGTCGATGACTGAGCCCAGGCCGCGACTGGCGCTGCGTGTGAAGCGCGCCCGTCGGCGCTGGATGTTTCGCGTGATCCGTCAGTTGCTGCGCCTGGCCGGGTTCGAACGGGCACGGAGTCTTGGTGCCGTCCTTGGCGAATTGCAGTTCCACCTGATGTGGCGTTCGCGCCGCCGGCTGCAGAACGATCTGGCCGTGCTGCTCGGCCGGTCTCCCAACGAGTCTGCGGTTCGCGCCTGCCTGCGTCGATCGTATCGCCTCAACAATGGTGCGGTCTCCGAAATCATGGCGATGTTCGAGCGCCCGATCGACGAGGCGCGGCTCGCCGCGCATTGCGAAGTCGGCGGCCTGGAGCACCTGCAGGCGGCGATGGCGGGCGGCCGCGGCGCGATCCTGCTGGCTTCGCACAGCGGCAATGGCCTACTGCTCACCGTGCGTCTCGCCAATGCCGGCTGGCCGGTCAGCGTGGTCTATCGCGAGGCGATCATGATGTCCGCCGGATTCTTCCATGAGGGTCTGGAGCGCTACGGCATCCAGGGCATTCTGGCGAATACCGGGATCAAGGCCTACGGCCAGATGCTCGCTGCGCTGCGGCAGGGCCGCATCGTGTTCCTGATGCTGGACCAGGGCGTCAAGAAAGCCGAGGACGGCACGGTCCAGCGATTTCTCGGCAAGGACATGCCGATGCCCGCAGGACCAGCGCAACTGGCACGCCACGCACGCGCGCCGGTGCTGCCGGTGGCCACCACAGCGGCCTCACCACGCTGGCGTTTCGAGATCGGAACGCCGATCGAGTTCGAGGCCGGAGCCGCACTGGAAGATGATCTGGCGCGATTGGTCGCAGCCACCGAGTCCATGGTGCTCGAACACCCGGAGCTGTGGAGCTGGCACCAGCGGCGCTGGCGCAAGTTCCCGCTGGCTACTTCGGTGTCCGGCGCAGATAGTCCGCGATGACGTCGGCGCCGTGCCGCGACGAGGGCACCTCGCCCTGGCCGGCACCACCGAAGGTTTCTTCGAAGTAGGCCGTTTGCAGTGCTTGGTACTGCGGATGGCTGTCGATCGCCTCTTGCCGGGCATCGTCGAGCCTGTTGAGGTGATCGAGCACCGGACCCAGCGACCAGAAGCGATGGTTTGGATCGTTGTTCCAGGCGCCACCGCCATCGCGCGGTCGCCAGCGCCGTGGCCGGTGTAGATCATGCGTGTGCGCGGCAATCGACCCTTGCGCCGCAGCACCAGCGAAGTCCGTTCCGGGGTAACCAGCGCGTCACAGCCTGACAAATAGTCGAGATTGGCCATCAGCGTGCGTTTCTTCAGCGGCGCCGTTGCGCCACTGAGCGTGGCATGCAGCCGCGCTTCCCAGGGGCGTTTCAGCAGCCGGTACTCGATCGGCGCCTTCAGTCCGTAACGCCGGGCGAGACGCCGCGCAAAGTCCAGATGCCGTTCGCTGACGCCAGCCACGTCCACACGGATATCGCGATGACGCGCCGCCAGTTCGAGCGCGATCGGCAGCGAATGCGGAATCTGGTGAAGCTGGGCGTTGTAGATGAAGGCGACGTGCATCGGTCGTGTCAATAGACCCGGATTTTTATTGATCGGGAAACAGTCCCGGCAGCCAGCGCGCCGCAAGCTTCGCCGGAAACGCCAGATGCAGAGGGGCGCGGGTTGAGGCGGCTGTCAGCACACCCGCATCCAGCAGGGCCGACGTGATCCTGCGGGCCTGGCGCTCGCCGGTTCCCAGAACCTTGAGGGCATCCGCGCGCGGCAGCTCCCCGCGATAGAGCACCGCATCGAGTACTGCGTCTGCGCGTGGCGGTAAGTTGCCAAGCCGGATTTCCTCTTCGGCCCAGATCAGGATGCGATGGCGCAGACGCTCGGGCTGGATCAGCGATTCCATGAAGTTGATCTGGTCGATGCAGGTTTCCAGAAAGAACACCGCAAACTCGGCCAGACGCGATTCACTGAGATTGCCGCGCCCGTCATAGTCGCCGTGGCGTGGCTCGTCACAGGCCGCCAGATGGGTTTTGTAGGCTTGCTCCCGCCGTGCCAGCCCGCGCGCCACCGACCAGATGCCGCCGGTATTCATCGCCTCGCGCAGAATGGCGTAGGACATCAGGCGCGCCACGCGGCCGTTTCCATCCAGAAACGGGTGCATCCACAGCAGGCGATGATGCGCGGTCGCCGCCGAGATGATCGTCTCCACCTTGCCGAGCCTGGCATAGCCGTCCTCGAAGCGCCGCATGAAACGGGGCAGGGCTCCGGGACTAGCGGGGATATGCCGCCCCACGGCCACGTCACGATGACGCAGGCGGCCCGGTATCACCCGGATGCGTTCCTCCGTGTCCGGATTTTCCACCCAGAGCAAATCATCCGGCAGGCGCCCACAAAAGCGCTGGTGCACCGCGAGAATCGAGGCCTCTGAGGTGGCCGGACCGGGCAAGCCGCCTTCGTCGATCCACTGCTGCACCTCGATATGGGCTTTGGCTTCGAGCTGAAGATCGCGCTTCTTCGGGTCGCGGCTGTAATCTTCCTTGAGCGCCCGCTCAATATCGACCGGGTGCGTATCGTGACCTTCGATCAGATTGCTGTAATAGCAATTCATCGAACGCACCATCGTCGCCAGCGCCCGCATGATCTGCGGCGACAGGCTGCGGCTCAGCCCGGTCGATTTCGCCGTCAGCTCGACAGCCAGATCGACCAGCCGGGAGCGGTGCGCGGAGCTTTCCCGGATCAACAGCGGCTCCATCGTCGCCGGTATCTCGCCGCGATCGACAGGCGTTTCCATGTCCGATTTTATGTCCTGTTCTTCATCAATAATAGTCCATTATTATCATGGTATTACGATAGATGCTAGCCAATTTTAGGACTTTGTCATGTCCGCTTCAATGGCCGGATCGAAACATTGGCAACGCACGCTTGGGCTCTGGCGTTGCGGCGTTGAGCGCGGCTATCTGCTGCCGCCAAGCGCTCAGGTGCGATGAATACAAGAGCTCTCGCGCAGTAAGGCGCCGATCTTGCCGCCCGGCAGGTTCTGGGCCATGCCAGGAATCCGGCGCTTATCCCTCAAGGAGAATCGCCGTCGCGACGTCTTGGCAGTCAACTCATTGGATCCACGGGGCCTTGCTGCCGAGGCACTTGACACGGCTTGCTCCGAGGTGGGAAGGACTTGAATTTCGGGTTTCATGAGAGGCGGCTACCTTCAGTAATTGTGAAGAGGTCGCAGTCTCAGGTCGCATTGTCATGGGGGTGAGTCATTTCTGGGGAGGATATCGGTCGAGGAATGCCCTATTGTTCTATACAGTCCTTTGGACGCTGTGAGCCGGATGGTGGTGGAGCCAACCCCGGCACCGGCGAGTATCCGCGACCTTCCGTTCAAAAACCGACCCCGATGACTCAGTCGCAGCAGAATTCCGCGCAGGCACCGCTTGCGGCCGTGACCGGCGCCACCGGCTTCATTGGCCGGCATCTCGTCCCGGCGCTTGTGCATGCGGGCTGGCGGGTGCGGCTGTTGCTGCGCCGCGAGCCGGTCGATCCCTTGTGGCAGGGGCTGCGGCCGGAGGTGGTGGCCGGCGAGCTTGGGCAAGCCGCGGCACTATCGCGTCTGGTCGAAGGCGCCGATGCGATCATTCACGTCGCTGGCCTGATCAAGGCAGCCCGGCGTGAGCAGTTCTATCGCGTCAACCTCCAAGGGACCGAATCGCTGGCGCGGATCGCCGCAAACGAGGCGCCGGGTGCGCATTTCCTGCATGTCTCCAGTCTCGCGGCGCGTGAACCGAAGCTGTCCGATTACGCTGCGAGCAAGCGAGCCGGTGAAGAAGCGGCGTTGGCCCTGCGCGGCGCGCAGGCGACGGTGCTGCGTCCGCCTGCGGTCTACGGTCCCGGCGATCGCGAAACCCTGGTGTTCTTCCAGCTCGCGCGCGCTCGCCTGGTGCCGATGCTGGGGCCGAGTGCAGCCCGCTCAGCCTTGATTCACGTCGCCGATCTGGTGTCGCTGCTGACGGTGCTGGCGGCCGGCCCGCCGCAAGGGCGCGTGCTGACCGCCGCCGACGCGCGGCCGCAGGGATACTCCTGGGCCGAGGTTCTTGGCGCCGCGGCACGGGCGGTCGGCAACCCGAACCCGAAACTGTTCGCGGCGCCGTGGCCGCTGTTGCGCGGCGTCGCGGCCGTCGGTGATGTCGCGCACCTGTTCGGCTCCGCTTCGATGCTCAGTTCGCAGAAGCTGCGCGAGCTGCGTCATCTCGATTGGTCGGTGTCCGAGACCGAATGGGCGCGGCCCGCCGCGTGGCAGCCGCGCCACGATCTGGAATCGGGGTTTGCCGAAACCGCCGCCTGGTATCGGCAGGCGGGCTGGCTCTGATTTCCACCGGGATTTCGAGACCGGCCGTCGCCCGGTTCCCGGATTCCGCTGCGCTTCATCCGGGCTACTCGCCACCCGTTCTTGGGATGTCGGATCAGGTCGACGAACGTTCCTAACGCAGCACGCCGTTGCGGCGCAGCCGCAGATACAAGGCCGGTGCCGCCAGAACAGGATGCCGCCGCTGAAATTCCGTCGGCTCCATGCGGTACCCGGAGTGACGTTCGACCTTCCAGGCGATGTAGTCCATGCCGTTGTCGAAGGTGCCGGCTGCCTTGATCAGGCGCAGCGCGTTGAGCGGACGTCCCAGCCGTTGGCGCAAGGCCCAGCGGCGTCCGGCGGCGGTGCGTTCGGCTGGGCTGAATCGCGTCAGTAGCCAATCACCATCTTGATCGAAATCGACGCCGGCAGCGCGCCAGGCGGCGGGCAGCAGTGCGGCGTAGCGCGCCGCATCACGGGCCACCAGATCGGCGCCGCGATCGCTGCGTTCCACACGCAGTTCCGCCTGGTAGGTGCGCGCATACAGCGCGCGCCAGTAGTCGAGTGCCTTGCCGCGTTCGGGTCCGAGCGCGGCGGCCCATTGCGCGGCGGTGAGGGTGGCCGCCCGCACCGCATCCCGGACGTCTTGCCGGTCCGATTCGCTGCGTGCGTAGAGGCAGACGCTGGGCTGTGAGAAACGCGCCCAGAGTGTGGTGTCGACCGCGCGAACGGACATCGCCTTGCGGAACTGCGCCAAGCTCATCACCGCGTACTTGGTCCGTAGTGTCTGTCCGCCGAGTTCGGTCTCGATGTAGCCCACGTTCGGAGGCAGCAGACGGTTGGCGAGGGTCGCCGTCGCGGGCGCTGGCCAGTCGGCGCAACGGTCGAGCAGGATGTAGAAATCGAGCACGCCATCAAGTGCCGCGTCGCGCAGTGCGGAGCCGTAGAACAGCACCGCCGCCGCACCGCCGCCGGACCGTTCGCCCAACTGCCGCGCCAGTTCCACAGCGGCCTCGGGTGCATCGCGGCCCAGCTCGGCATCGAGCAGGGACTCGATGGTGTCGCTCATGGCGCCGATGCGAGCCAGGAACGCAGCGGCCCCCGGCGTTTTGCGAGCAGGGCCTGGATCAGACGCAGCGCGTGGACGATCAGGCACAGCACGGTCCAGACCGCGACCGCGAGTATGCCCAGATCGGGCCGGCCGAACAGCACCGATGCGGTCAGCAGCAGCAGGTTCGGATTGCGACGCGCGGTGATCAGCCGGAAGCGGCTGTCGAAGCGCTCCCACACGTGCATCTCCATGCCGATCCAGGTGATGAACAGACCTTCTTCGAGCCGTTGCAGCACATAGCCTGCAACGATCACGCCGAGCACCAGCGATGCCTGCGGCAGGCTGAAGCCGGCGGCCGGCAGGCCCACGAGCCAGGCCCACCACCAGAACGGTGGATGGATCAGATCGATGGAGTGGTCAAACACATTCCCGAATGGCGAGGAGCGCACGGTGACGCGTGCCAGCTTGCCGTCCACGGTGTCGAGAAAGGTCATCGGCCAGGCGGCGAGCAGGCCCAGCACGTAATGGCCGGTCCAGAACCCGTACATCGCCAGCAGGACCAGCAACAGGCTGAGACTGGTGACCTGGTTGGGGCTGATGCCGAGTCGGGCGCACCAATGCGTCACGGCGCGCGCCGGGCGCGGCCACAGGTACAGGGTGACCAGATCGGTGACGCCCTTGTAGGCGCCGCCAAAGATGCGCTTCTCGACCGCCGCATGGTTCCCGGCGTTCAGCGGCAACAGGTAGGGTGCTTCGCGTTTGCGCAGCACGTCGTTGTAGGCGCTGCCGAGCGTGGCGGCGGTGACGGTAGGGATCGAATCGGGCGCGCGTCGTTCGGCCAGCAGCGCGCGGCCCTCATCGGCTGCGGACGCGGCCAGCCGTAGTGCCACTGGCGCGCCGTCATCCCCAAGCAGGGCGAGATCGCCCTCGGCCTCGGCCAGACCGCGCAGGAGCACATCGTCGTAAACCCAGTCGGCGCGCAGCAGCAGCACCTGTCCGCCACCGGGGGCGGCAGCCCCGAGCGGCACGCCGATTCGTGCCAGCTGTCGGCCGATGCGTTGCTGTGGACTCAATCCCCACACGCGCAGCGCAGACTCGCCGACGATCCCGGCGCTGATGGCGGAGGCCTCTGCGGTGCTCACGGAGCGCACAGGATTGCGGGGGCGTTGCACGCCGCCGGGCGGAGATTTGGCATGATCGGCCGATTCGAAACGTAGACCGCCATTATCGATGAACAGCTTCACGTTTGCGCATGTCTCGGACCTGCACCTGCCGTTCGAGCCGGCGCTGTCGCTGTGGCAACACTTCAGCAAACGCCAGCTCAGCGTCTGGTCATGGCGCCGGCGCAAGCTGCTGCACCGCCCGGAAATTCTCGATGCGCTGGCCAGCGACCTGCGATCGCCGGACATCGAACATGTGGCGGTGACCGGCGATCTCACCAATTTTTCCCTGCCGGACGAATTCCGTCAGGCGGCGCAGTGGCTGGAAGCCCTGGTGCCGGCCGCTCGGCTCAGTCTGGTGCCCGGCAACCACGACGCCCTGGTGCCGGTGGTCGCGACGCAGGGCATCGATCACCTGGCGCCGTGGATGCGGGCCGAGGCCGGTTGGCCGACGGTGCACCGGCATCAGGGCGTCACCCTGATCGGCCTGAACTCGGCCTTGCCGACCGCCCCGCTGCTGGCGCAGGGGGCTCTCGGCAGCGATCAGCTCGCTCGTCTGGAACAGCTGCTGAAGGAGGAGGGCAAGGCCGGCCGCACGCGTGTTGTGCTCCTTCACCATCCGGTCGCCGACGGCGCCGTGTCCTGGCGCAAGGCGCTGCGCGACCGCGCCGGCCTGCAAGCGGTACTGCGGCGCGTCGGCGCCGAGCTGATACTGCACGGCCATGCACGCGATGCGCGCCTGGACAGTGTTGCCGGGCCCGGCGCCCCGATCCCCTGTGTGTGCGTGCCATCGTCGTCGGCGGTGCCGAATCCGCGGGACGAAGGTGCTCGCTGGCATCGACTGTGCCTGTACGAAGAGGCGGGTCGCAAACGTCTGGAAGTCGACGTACGGCGCTGGACGCCGCAGACGCAGACCTTCGCAGGCACGGCACGCTATGTGCTGTGCCTGCCATGATCCCTGCCTTGCCTGGAAGCGGCGCGGGGCTGGTCACCGGTCGGCGGCTACGGCACCCTGCGCAGCCCGCGACGAACTTCTTGGCCGAGATCGATATCCGATGAGCAACCCGACAGAAAGCAAATTCGGCGACCCCGAAACCCGCATCGCACAGACCGCGCACTGGACCGTGCTGCTGCGCCCCAAGCAGCCGACGCTGGGATCGCTGGTGCTGGTGTGCCGCGAACCGGTGCAGGCCTTCTCCGAACTCAGCGCGGCGGCCTATACCGACTTGCGCAACATCGTTAGCCGCGTGGAACCGACGCTCAAGGCTGTCAGCGACTATCAGCGCATCAACTACCTGATGCTGATGATGGTCGATCCCGATGTGCATTTTCACGTCATTCCTCGTTATGACGGCGTACGCAGCCTGGCAGGCACGGAGTACCCGGATGCCGGTTGGCCGGGGCCGCCGGCGCTGGACGTGGCGGTGAGTCCGCAAGGCGCCGACCGCGATGAGCTGCTGGCGCGTCTGCGCGAGGCCTGGCGGCGCGCCGATGGCTGAGTGCGCCGCTTCGGATCGGATCGGTTCGTGCCCAATCGGCTAGATTTCTACACGCTGCGCCTGTTCGCAGGCCCGTTCGCCCTGGCGCTGGCGACCCTGCTGCTGGCGCAGTTGCTGGAGCGCCTGCTGCGGCTGTTCGACCTCGCGGCTTCGGCCGGCGCGCCGCTGTCCACGGTGCTGCTGATGGCGGCCAATCTGGTGCCGCACTATCTCGGGCTCGCCGTGCCGATGGCCTTCACCGCAGCGATCTTCATGGCGGTGGCCCGCCTGGGGGACGACAACGAACTGGATGTGATGCTGGCGACCGGCCGCTCGATCGCCCGGATCGCGGTGCCGTTCTTCGGTGTGGCGATCCTGCTGAGTCTGCTCAGCCTGTACCTGTTCGCAAGCCTGCAACCCCTGAGCCGCTACGGTTATCACCTGGCGATGGACGCGGCGCTGCACACCGGCTGGGATGCCAAGATCGAGGATCGCCGCTTCATCGACACCGGCAAGGGGCTGGTCTTTACGGCGAAAACAGTGGACGCGGACGGACGCGGTCTGGAGGACATCTTTGTCGAGCACATCGATGCGGGTCGTGAGCAGATCACCACGGCACCGCGCGGTCGGCTGGTTCCGTCCGATGACGGGACGCGATTGCTGCTGACTCTGGAAGACGGGCTGATCGTGCGGGAAGAATCGGCGCAACGGCTCTCCACGCTGAGTTTCCAGCGTGCGCTGATCGATGAGGACTTCACGCCGGCCGCGCCGCCGTTCCGGACGCGCGGCGATTCCGTCCGGGAGCGCACCCTGGCCGAGCTGCGACAGGACATGCGATCGAGCGGCGCGCGCGGCGAAGCTGCGGCTGAATTTCATGGTCGCCTCGCCCGGGCGCTGGTGTTGCCGCTCCTGCCCTTGTTCGCGCTGCCTCTGGGCATGGCCTCCAAGCGTGGGCGGCGTGCGCCGGGCGTGGTCTTCGCAAGCCTCGCGCTGCTGGCCTTGAACCACGCGATGCAGTTCGGGGAGAGTCTGGCCGAAAGCGGGCGTGCCGATGCCTTGCCGGCGGTATGGACGCCGCCACTGGTTTTCGCCGGGCTCGGCCTGTGGCTGTTTCGCAGCAGCCTGGCCTGGCCGGGCGACAACCCCGTGACGCGCGCGCTGGCGGCGATCGAAGCCGGGTTCGAAGGCATCATCGGCGGCTTGCGTCCGCGTCGCCGTCGGCGCCCCGCATGAACTGTGTCCTGGCGCGCTATCTGCGCGGACGCCTGTCGATTCAGATACTGGGTCTGCTCGTGGCCCTGACGGCGCTGATGCAGGTGCTCGAACTGCTCGACGTCACCACCGATGTGCTTGACCGCGGGCTGGGGCTGCGCGGCCTGGTCCATTATGCGATGTTGCGCACCCCATCCGAAGTGGTCGTGGCCTTGCCGCTGGCGGTGCTGCTCGGCACGGTCTCGGCGTTTCATGCGATGGCGCGGCAGCACGAGATCACGGCGATGCGCGCGGCCGGCGTGAGCCTGGGCAAACTCTATCTGTGGTTGTTGCCGGTGCCGCTGGTGATGGCGGCCGCGCATTTCGCGCTCAGCCAGGCGGTGCTGCCGCAGGCCGAAGCCGAACTCAAACGCTGGTGGGACGCGACCACGCCAGTCGAGGACATCAAGGTCGAACCCTTATGGGCGCATACCCGCAACGGGCCGGTGTCGTTCGAGCACGGCGCGCCGGATGGCCGCAGCCTGCGGCATGTGCGGATCTACGAGCTTGCGGACGATGGGCGCCTGCGCGGACGCATCTTGGCCGATGCCGCGCAATGGCAAAACGGACAGTGGCGGCTCGAAAGCGTGCACGAGTTGCGTCTCACGGGCCACAAGCTCATGCGCGAAGAGCTGGATCATCGTTTGTGGAACAGCAATTTGCGTCCCGATGATGTGACACGACTCGAACTTGCCAGACCCCAACTGTCGAGTATGATGCTGGCCGATACGATTGCCGGCAGCCGCGTCGGCACCCAGCCGCTCCGCTATTACAAAACCGTCTTGTACCGGTCATTCACGGCGCCGTTCGGCGCGTTCGTCATGCTGCTGCTCGCAGTGCCTTCGGCGCTGGCCTTGCCGCGTGGCGGCGGTGGGGGCGAGATGCTCACGGGGCTGGGGCTCGGGCTCGCGTTCATGCTGTGCGACGGGCTCGTCGCCGCGCTCGGCAGCGGCGGGCAGCTTCCGCCACTGTTTGCGGCGCTGGCCGCGCCGCTGCTGTTCATCACGATCGGGCTGCTGCGAGTGCGGACGCGCGATCGGCTGTGAGGCTCTGGATCGAAACCGGCGCCCAGGCGCGCGCTCAGGCGCTGTTCGGACTGCCTCCATTGGAACGCTTGCGCCGCAGCATCGCCAAGCTGGTTTCGTCCGAAGACGTCATCCTGTCCGGGCCCGTCGACGAGAGTCCGGCTTGGATCGGTGCCCGCAGGGATGTCGATACGTCCGCGCTCGGTACCCGTCTGCGCCGCGCGCTGGGGCAGGGTGAGGCGCTGGTCGCAGTCGATGCCGCCAATGCGATCGACCCACGCCTGATCCGATATTTGCTGGACAGCGGCGAGGACGTGGTGGCATCGCGAGGCGAGGGCACCATGCGCGCGGTGGTGCTGCGCCTGAGCCCGGCGCAGGCCGAGTCGATACCGCCGCAGGCTGCAAACCTGTGCGAGGTTGCCGATGCCTTGTTGGCGGCCGGGCGCATCACGCTGCTCGGCGACCATGCGTTTCCGGCCTATGTCGATAAGCTGCGCCGCTTCCTGCCGTACTGGATCTACGCCGTGGACGATGTGCCGACGCGGCGGCGTCTGGAACGGCGGATGTTCTGGGACAATTACAAGGGCTCGACTGATCTGCTGACGCGTTGGGTGTTCCCGCCACTGGTGTGGCCGCTGGTGCGGTTCTGTACGCGCTGGCGCATTCATCCCAATACCGTGACGGTGCTGTCGATCGTGCTGGCGTTCGCGGCGGTGCCGCTGTTTGCGCGTGGCGACTTCCTGGCCGGGTTCATCTGTGCCTACGCGATGAGCGTGCTCGACAGCGTGGACGGCAAGGTCGCGCGCGTGACGCTCACCGATTCGAAGATCGGAAACCTGCTCGACCACGGACTGGACCAGGTGCATCCGCCGTTCTGGTACTTCGCCTGGGCCTGGGGCCTGGGAGCGCACACGCCGGACGCGCCGCTGTATCAGCTCGCGGTCTGGCTGATCATCTTCTACGTGGCTGATCGCATCGTGCTGGGCATCGCCCGGCACCGCATCGGTTTCGCCCTGCACGCCGCCGGGCGCCTGGACGAGCGCGCACGCAGCTTCATCGCACGCCGCAATATCACCATGACGATCATGGCCCTGGCCTTGCTGTCCGGTGCGGGTGCCGCAGGCCTGTACGCGGTGACCGCCTGGCAGGGCCTGACCCTGGCCTGGCACTCGGCGCGAACTGCCTGGCATGGATTTCTGTCCCCCCGACGCCCACGACCGGAGGCTCGATGAGCCGCATCGAAATTGTGCCGGTGAACTCACCGGCCGAGCTGGACCGTTTCATCAGATTGCCCATGCGCTTGTTTGCGAACGATCCGCAGTTCGTACCGCCGTTGCTGCTGGAGCGGCGCGAAGCCCTGTCACCGAAGAAGAATCCGTATTTTGCGCACGCCGAAAGCCAGTTCTGGCTGGCCTGCCGCGATGGGCAGGATGTCGGGCGTATCAGCGCACAGGTCGATCAACTGGTGAAGGATCCGGAGGTCGGCCATTTCGGCATGCTCGCGGCCGAAGACGACGCAGCGGTGTTCGCAGCCCTGTTCGAAGCCGCCGAGGCCTGGCTACGCGCACGCGGCAAGCGCCGCGTGATCGGGCCGTTCAGCCTGTCGATCAATGAGGAGACCGGTCTGCTGATCGACGGCTACGACACGCCGCCGGTGCTGATGATGCCGCACGATCCGCGCTATGCGCCGGCCCGCGTCGAGGAGCAGGGCTACGCCAAGGCCAAGGACGTGATCGCCTACATGTACGACATCGAGCACGAGCTGCCGAAGGCGGCGCGCCGCATGATCGATCGGCGCAAGCCGGCGGCGATGAGCGTGCGCAACCTCGACAAGTCCCGCTACTACCAGGAGTTCGATACCGTCACCGCGATCTTCAACGACGCCTGGTCGGAAAACTGGGGCTTCGTGCCGTTCACCGAGGCCGAGATCGCGCACATGGCGAAGAGCCTCAAGCCGCTGATCGATCCGAAGTGGGTGGCGATCGTGGAAATGAACGGCGAAGCCGTCGGCTTCGGCATCACGCTGCCGAACCTCAACGAGCTGATTACCGACTTCCACGGCAAGTTGCTGCCCTTCAATTGGGTCAAGTTGCTATGGCGGCTCAAGCGTGGCGTGCGCAGCGCGCGTGTGCCGCTGATGGGCATCCGCCGCAGTTTGAGCGGCAGCCTGATCGGCGGCATGGCGCCGTTTCTGGTCATCGATAAAATGCGCGAAGGCCTGCGCGCCGACGGTGTGCAGAAGGTCGAGCTGTCCTGGATCCTCGAAGACAATCTGGCGATGCGGCACATCATTGAGTCCTTGGGCGCCGACGCCTACAAGACCTATCGCCTCTACGAAAAAGTGCTCGCGTGAAGCCGTTGACGGCGCTGGTGCTGGCCGGTACACGCAGCGGTGGCGATCCAATGGCTGCCGCGGCCGACGTCGGCCACAAGGCGCTGATCGAAATTCACGGTCGCAGCATGATCGAACGCGTGGTCGCGGCCCTGGCGCAGTCGTCGTCGGTGGAGCGCATCATCATCGCGATCGATGCCCCCGATCTGTTGAGCGAACATCCGGAACTGCGCGCTGCGGCCGGCGACAAGTCGCTGACGCTGATGTCGACCGGCGAGGGCCCCAGCGCCACCGTCGCCGCCGCATTGCGCGGGGAAGGCACGCCGATGCTCGTCACCACTGCCGATCATGCTCTGCTGCAAGCGCAGTGGATCGACGAATTCCTCGCGGCCTGTCCTGCCGACGCCGATGCGGTGGTGGCGATGGCGCGCCGCGAACAGGTGCAAGCGGCGGTGCCGGACACGCAGCGCACCTATCTGCGCTTTACCGACGGCGAGTTTTCAGGCTGCAATCTGTTCCTGCTGGCACGGCCGGCGGCCAGCGACGTGGTCCGGTTCTGGCGTCAGCTCGAAAGCGAGCGCAAGAAGCCACTGAGGATGATCGGTCGGCTGGGTTGGCTGTTCGCGCTGCGTTATCGCTTCGGCAGGCTCGGTCTCGCCGCCGCCATCGAACGGCTGGGACGACTGGCGGGTGGAGCCAAACTGGCCATCGTCGAAATGAACGACGGGCGTGCTGCCGTTGACGTGGACAAACCGCGGGATCTGGAACGGGTGCTGCGTTTGATCGCAGCAGATTCCGGAACGGACCTCAGGCGATAAGCGCGGCGGCCTGAGCGCCGCTGACATCGTTGTTGCCGAGCCAGCCCGCGGTCAGCGCGCGTGCACGCACCAGATCAGCCTGGAAGTCGAGTTCGCCCCACTGCAGACCTTCGATCAGGGCGGTACGCACGTCCGTGCCGGCCTTGGCGAGTTTGTGAATCGCCGACAGGTACCACAGGCCAGGACCTTCCGCAGTGCGCATCGTGCGTTCGATTTCGTCGACGAAGCAGGCGGCGCCGTCGGCGTCGAATCTCAGGAATCCGATCGATTCGCCGGTGACCTGCTCGGCGGCCAATGTCTTGCCGATGGCGCGCAGGCGATCACCCGCGGTTTCGACCTTCATGTCGTCGGAGTCGTAACGCGGCTTGCGGTCGATGGCCACCGTGATCGGTGCCGCCGGCGAGGCCACCAGTCGGCGGGCGATTTCCGCTTCGAACAGCGTGTCGCCATTGATCAGCAGGCAGCCGCCCTTGAATTCCTCGCGCACCATCCAGCAGCTGGCGAGATTGTCGGCGAGTTTGTAGAACGGATTGAACAGGGTGCGCACGCGCAGGCCGGCGGGTGTGATCCGGCGCAGCGCCTCTTCCACGAGATCGGCACGAAATCCGGTGACCACGACGGTTTCGCGCAGGCCGACGGCGGCCAGGCCCTGCAACTGCCATTCGAGCATGCTGCGGCCACTGATATCGATCAGGCACTTGGGCATCTGTTCGGTCAGTGGTAGCAGGCGGCTGCCTTGGCCGGCACTGAGAATGATCGCGCGTTCTGGTTTTTGCACGGACGGGGTCATCAGATCAAGGGTACGGAAGACTTCAAGTTTACATCCTTGTGAAAGCCAAGCGTAGCTGCGGCGAACGACGCCTGTCCGTGGCGGCCTTGCTTACGGACTGGCTGCACGCAGCTGCGACAGCGACAGCGACTCGGGCGGTATCGGTGGTTCCGGCGTTTGCCGCGCCAAGTGGGCGATGTGCTGGCTGCCGACTTCCAGTGCCGCGGTATGCCAGGTCTGTCCGTCGAGCTGCGCGCTGCGGCCGTCGATGTCGAGAACGACCCGGTGCAGGCCGGCCAGGCCGGTCCCGTCCGCCTTGACGATCGCTTCCTTGCGCGTCCACAGGCGGGCGAAGCGATTCGGATCGTCGCCGGCCCAGGCCCGTTCGGCCTCGCTCAGGTAACGACGAAAAACAGAGGCCGTGCATGAGCCCGGTGCCTCGACGTCGACACCGAGCGGCCCGCTCGCCGACAGCCCGCACAAAACCAGCCCCTCGCAGTGCGAGATGCTGAAATCCAGGCCCAGACCCGGCAGCCGCGGTTTGGCCCTGGCCGGATAGTGCAGGGACGCCAGCACGTCCGGCGGATGGCCCAGGCGCCGGAGCCCTTCGAGCAGCAGGCGGCTGGCGATCAGCGAGCGCTGGCGCGCGCGACGGTCCGGCCAGCCCAGAAGCTGGCTCCGGCGTGCTTCCGGCAAGGCGTCCAGCCATTCGAGCTGCAGCTTTTCGGGCAGAAACACTTCCGCAATCATCAGCGAGATCGGCATGATCGGCCTACGCGTTTCGTCGAATTATCATAAGATTCGAAAAAAAGTTGTATAGGCAACTATGGACCCGGTCAGCAAAATTCAACTGGCGCCGAATCCTCCGCAACGGCACGATCTGGATGCCGATGGCGAAAGCCTGCGCCTGTTGCAGGCCTGGCTGCCACGTTACGGGAATATCTGCCGGGTTTCCCCCCTTACCCGAACCCGGGATGCGCTGGTCATTCACCACCCCGACGATATCCGCCAGGTACTGCTGGTCAACCGTGCCAACTACACCAAGGGCGTGGGTCTGGAGCGGGTTCGCATGCTGCTCGGCAACGGCTTGATCGTCAGTGACGGCGCGTTGTGGATGCGGCAGCGAAGGATGATGCAGCCGCTGTTTCACAGCCAGGTGTTGCGCGGCTTCTCCGAGCTGATCCGGCGGGAGAATCTGGCCCTGGTCGAACGCTGGGCCGAGGTGGCGGCGCGCGGCGAATCCATAAACCTGACGCGCGAGCTCAGCGAGCTCACGCTGGCCATCGTGCTGCGCTCCCTGATCAGCAGCGATCTGGACCGGCTGATCGACGCGCACGGTGAAAATCCGTTCGCGCTGCTGACGCGGCAAAGCCGGCGCGATCTCGCGTTCGCTGCACAGTTTCGTGCGCTGGTGCCTCTGGTGCGGGAGACGATCGAACGGCGGCGCCGGGAAGGGCGTATCGAACACGATTTCCTGTCGATGATGATGGAGACCCGCGATCGCGATACCGGCGAGGCGATGCCGGATCGCGCCCTGCTCGACGAGATCATGTCGCTGATCGTTGCCGGCCACGAAACCACGGCCAGCACGCTCAACTGGACCTGGTATCTGCTGTCGCAGCACCCGGACGTCGAGGCCGGGCTCCATCGAACGGCGGACGCGCTAGCGCCGGAGCTGAGCGCATCCGAGGCGGCGAAGCTGCCGGAGGTGGCGCAGATACTGGAGGAAGCCCTGAGGCTGTATCCGCCCGTCTGGCTGTTCAGCCGCCGCGCCCTGCGCGACGACAGCATCGGCGCCTACGCTGTGCCGGCGGGCACCGACATCTTCATCTGCCCTTATCTGCTGCACCGTGATCCTGCGCACTGGCACGAGCCGGAGGTATTCCAGCCGCGGCGTTTCGCCCCTGAGGAGGCGACCGACCGGCACCGCTTTGCCTTCCTGCCGTTCTCGGCCGGCCCGCGGCATTGCATCGGTGAAGGCTTCGCCATGTCGGAAATGGCGGCGCATCTGATCCTGGTTGCCCGCCGATTGCGGTTAGAATATTGCGGTTCCACCACACCGGAACCCGAATTCCTGATTAATCTACGCACGCGCCAGGACCTGCAGATGCGGCCGGTGGCGCGTTGAGAAACTGCATGCCGCGATTCCAGACCCTAGTCTCGGCGTTGGACGCCAATGGGCGCGACGACCGGGAAATCGTGTTCGTCGACGCCGAGGACAATCAGCGCACGCTGAGCTTCGCGCGGCTGCGCCAGCGCGCCCTGGGCGTGCTCGGCGCCCTGCAAGGCCGCGATATTCGGGCAGGTGACGCCATGATTCTGTTCGTGGCCGACAACGAGCGATTGCTGGAAATGTTCTGGGCCTGCCTGCTCGGCGGCATCATCCCGGTGCCGCTGGCGGCCGGCAGCGGCGACGAAAACCGGCGCAAGCTGTTTCGGGTTTTCGCCCAGTTCGAGCGGGCATGGGTCTACAGCGATGCGCACACGCTGGAACGCTTGCAGGCGTCCGCCGCCGCGCGGGAACCCGATGATGGCGGCCGGGCACTGTTCGCGCGCGCCCTGATTCACGCGCAGCTGGATATTGTCGGGGCGCCGGGCCGGCCGCTGGATCCGGCCCCTGGGGATCTGGCCTTCATCCAGTATTCCTCGGGTTCCACCAGCGAGCCCAAGGGCGTGATGCTGAGCCACGGCAATGTCTGCGCGAATATCGGTTCGATCCGCGAAGCCGCGGCGTTCACTGACCGCGACATCGCCTTGAGCTGGATGCCGCTGTCGCACGACATGGGTTTGATCGGCTTTCATCTGAACATGCTGGCTTGCGGCGTGAGCCACCTGATCATGCGCACCGATCTGTTCGCGCGCCGGCCGCTGCTGTGGCTGGAACTGGCGAGCCGGCGCCGCGCCACGGTGCTGTGTTCGCCCAACTTCGGCTATCAGCACTACCTCAAGCAGTACGAGGCGAAGCGCCCGACAGGGCTGGACCTGTCGGCGGTGCGACTGATCTTCAACGGAGCGGAGCCGATTTCCGCTGAACTGTGCCATCGCTTCGTCGAGACCCTGGCGCCGCACGGCCTGAATCCGCACAGCATGTTCACGGTCTACGGTCTGGCCGAAGCCAGTCTGGCCGTGAGCTTTCCGCGCCCCGGCGCGGCGACCGAGGTGCTGTATCTGGACCGCTCGTCTCTGAAGATCGGTGAGGTGGCCACGACGGTGGAGGCGAGTCATGTTCACGCCGCCGCATTCGTCAAACTCGGGCGGGCCGTGCCGGGAACACAGCTGCGCGTGGTCGACGACGCCGGTCGGGCCTGCGCGGTGCGTGCACCCGGGCACGTGCAGATTCGTGGCGCCAATGTCACCGCCGGCTACCACGGCGACGAGGCCGCCAGCGCGTCGGCTCGTGCCGCCGATGGCTGGCTGGACACCGGCGACATCGGACTGATTGACGAGGGGCAACTGGTCATCACCGGCCGCGCCAAGGACATCATTTTCATCGGCGGCCAGAACTACTATCCGCACGACCTGGAACGCATCGCCGAAAGCGTGCCCGGCATCGAGACCAACAAGGTAGCGGCGGTCGGTGTGCGTCGCGGCGACGCCGAGGCGCTCGTGTTGTTCGTGCTGCACCGTGCGCCCGCCGCCGATCTGGTGCCCACGGCGCTGGCGTTGCGGCGCGCGATCAATCTCCAGACCGGTCTGGAGGTGGCCCAGGTGCTGCCGGTGGCGCGTATGCCCAAAACCACCAGCGGAAAGTTGCAACGCTATGCCCTGGCCAGGGCGTTCGAACGGGGCGAATTCGACGCAGTGATGACTGAACTGGAGCCGCTGATGGCGGTGGGTCCGGGAACTGCGGATCCACGGATCGAAGACCCTGCAAATTCTGCATGCCTGCAAAATTTGTTGACGATTTGTGCGCAAGTGATCCCCGATCGGGACATCGCGGCCGATACCAATTTGCTCGAGATCAATCTCAGCTCACTGAGCCTGGCGCGCCTTCACGAGGCGATCGATCTGGCTTATCCGCAGCGTGTCGAGGTCGTCGACCTGTTCGATCACCCGAGTCTTCGAGCCTTGGCAAGGTTTCTGGATGCCTCGGGACGAGTGGGAATCAGCGCCGATTGAACCTTTCCGGTCGGTGACGATCACAATGTCGCCCACGGGAAATCGCGGGTACCCTATAAACACGACACAATTCTTGCATTGAAGTTGCGCGAGCATTACATTTTTGCGCGATTTCAAGCGTTCGGGGGGACGTCTTAATGTCGACAGGAGCCGGTTCGGGGATGTTTTTGTGAAAGAAGAAATGCAGCAGGATCGGGGTCACGCGGTGAAGACAGTTCTTCCCGGGGGCGCTCCTACAGCGACGATCAGTGGAATTCCGCTGCGCAGCGCCGACTTCTCGACGCTGGCAGAGGCATTGGACTATGCGGCGCAAGGCGAGGCCGGGTTCAACTTCTACGACGGTCGTGGTGAACTCTCCGTGGCTTTGCCCTATCGCGAGCTGCGCAGCCGCGCCCGGGCGCTGGCGCTGCGCCTGGCGCGCTGGGAGCGCGGTCAGCGCGTGGCGCTGGTGGCCCACACCCACCCCGACTTCGCCGTGATGTTCTACGCTTGCCAGTATGCGGGCCTGGTGCCGGTGCCGGTGCCGGCCTCGGTGCATCTGGGCGGCCATGAAGCCTATGTGCGCCATCTGCGCCAGCTGGTTGGCGATTGCCAAGCCGTGGCCGCTTTTGCGCCTTCCGAGTTCATCGGCTTTCTGAGCGAGGCCACGACCGGTCTGCCGATGGCGCTGACCGGCACGATGGACGACTTCATGGCGCTCGAGGCGCTGGACGAGCTGCCCGCGCCGCCGGCTCCGTCGGAGCTGGCCTATCTGCAGTACACCTCGGGCAGCACGCGTTTTCCGCGCGGTACGATGATTCCGCAGTCCGCGGTGATGGCCAATCTGCATGCCATCTTCAACGACGGCTTTCCGCTCGACGAGAACGACCGCTTCTGCTCCTGGCTCCCGTTCTATCACGACATGGGACTGGTCGGCATCGTGCTCGGCTGCGTCGCCATGCAGCGCTCCGTGGACTATCTGCCGACGCGCGATTTCGCGATGCGTCCGCGCGTTTGGCTCAAGCTGATTTCACGCAATCGCAGCACGATCTCGTTCAGCCCGCCGTTCGGATATACCTTGTGCGCACGCCGTCTGCGGCCGGCCGACATCACGGCCCTGGACCTGTCCGCCTGGCGCGTGGCCGGTGTCGGTGCCGAGATGATTCACCCGGATTCGCTGAGCCATTTCGCCGAGGTTCTGGCGCCGGCCGGTTTCCGCGCCACGGCCTTCCTGCCGTGCTACGGCATGGCCGAGTGCGCGCTCGCGGTGAGCTTTTCGCCAGTGGCGGCGGGGGCCAGCAGCGATTGCGTGGACATCGAGCGGCTGTCCGGCGAGGCGCAGGCGCATCCGCTGGACGCCGCCGATTCCCAGGGGCGTAGCCGTGCGTTCATCAACTGCGGCAAACCCTTGCCCGGTTTCGAAGTCGAGGTTCGTGACCCGCAGGGTCTGCCGTTGACGGATCGTCATGTCGGCCAGGTCTACCTGCGTGGAGCCAGCGTGATGTCGGGTTACTTCGGCAACCCGGAGGCGACACGGGACGTGCTCTCCGAAGACGGCTGGCTCAATACTGGTGATCTTGGCTATCGCGTCGACGGCAAGCTGCACATCACCGGTCGTGCCAAGGACCTGATGATCATCAAGGGCCGCAACATCTGGCCGCAGGATCTTGAGCATCTCGCCGAGCAGCAGCCGGAGGTTCGCCCCACCGACGCCTCGGCGTTCTCGGTCGCCGGTGCCGATGAAAATGAAATCGCAGTGCTGGTCGTGCAGTGCCGGGTGACCGATCCCCAGGCGCTCGCGGCGCTGGCCGGGCGGCTGCAGGAGGGCATCTCCGCCGAGTTCGGCATTCAGTGCCTGATCGAACTGGTGCCGCCGCATACCTTGCCGAGAACCTCCTCCGGCAAGCTGTCGCGTAGCCGGGCACGCAATGAGTTCCTGGAGCGTCATACCGACGAGCGCCTGAAGGAATCTCCGCGCTTCCTCGTGAGCGTAGGGCGAAGGACGGCGGCCAAGTCTTCGGCAGCGGTTTCGTGACGGCACCCTCCAGTTCGGACAGCGATAGCGCTGTCAGGATCGAAGCCGCGGTACGTGACGCGCTGGTGATGATTCAGCCGAATGCAGCGGGCCTGGACGGCGACGCCGATCTGGCGCGCGAGGTCGGCTTGGATTCGGTGCAGGTCATGGACATGATCATGGAGATCGAGGACAGCCTGGATATTTCGGTGCCGGTGGAAGTGCTGGCACAGGCACGCACCGTCAATGAACTCCGTGATGGAATCGGACGCCTGATCGGTTCGTCCTCTTGAGCCTGTTCGACAAGTTCGCAACGCAGCGCGCGTTGCAGACGGCGCTTGCCGACGACGGACGCGTGGCGTCGCTAGCCACGCCGATGGGCGTGATCCATTCGGCGACCTCGGCGACGATCGACGGGCGGCGCATGGTGCTGGCCGGCACCAACAACTACCTGGGCCTGACCTTCGACGACGAATGTCGCGCAGCGGCGATTGCGGCCATCGAAACCCACGGCACCGGGACCACCGGGTCGCGCATGGCCAGTGGCAACTATGCCGGTCACCGCGCCTTGGAACAGGCGATGGCGGATGCCTTCGGCTGGCCTTCCGCCATCGTGTTCTCCACCGGTTACCAGGCCAATCTGGGCGCGATTTCCGCGCTGGCGGGGGCCGACGATTTCCTGATGGTGGACGGCGACAGCCATGCCAGCATCCATGACGCCTGCAAGCTCAGTGCGGCGACCACCATCCGCTTTCGCCATAACGATCCAGACAATCTCGATCGCAGGCTGGCGCGACTCGGCGACGACGCCAAGCGCACGCTGGTGGTTGTCGAGAGTCTCTACAGTACGCTCGGCGACCGTGCGCCGCTGCGCAAGATCGTCGAAATCAGCAAGCGTCATGGCGCCTGGCTGTTGGTGGATGAAGCCCACTCCTTTGGTGCCTTTGGTGCCAGCGGCATGGGCCTGTGTGAAGAACTCGGGCTGCTCGACGAGGTCGATTTCATTGTCGGCACCTTCTCCAAAAGCCTGGGGGGCATCGGCGGGTTCTGCGTGAGTCGGCATGCCGATCTGGAACTGTTGCGCCTGGCCAGCCGGCCCTACATCTTTACCGCGTCACCGGCTCCGGCGGTGATTGCGGCGACGCACCAGGCGCTGCGCCGCGTACTGAGCGGGCAGGATCTGCGCGAGCGGCTGATGGGGCACGCGCGGCGGTTCTATGCGCAGACCGCCGCTCTCGGCTATCGGCTGGGCGCCGCCACGCCGGGACCGGTTGCGGCCCTGGTATTTTCCCAACGCGATACGGCGCAGGCGCTATGGCGCGGCCTGTTCGATGCCGGTGTCTACACCAATCTGATGGTGCCGCCGGCGACTCCCTCCGGATTGAGTTTGGTTCGTATCAGTCTCAGCGCCGCGCACAGTGACGACGAACTGTCCACGATCATTGCCGCGCTCGCGCAATGGGCCCCGAATCTCGGTGTATCGGCTGCCGACTGAGTACGATGACTAAGCCGCTCGTCCGGAACTCGAAACCGTGAACGAATTGCGCATTTCGACCGAAGTCGGCGAAATGGACCTCGTCCAGGTCCATCGCTGGATCAGCGAGCAGTCCTATTGGGCGGCCGGCGTGCCGATGGAGACGCTGCGGCGGGCGCTCGAACACTCGATCGGCTTTGCCGGTTTCATTGGTACGCGGCAGGTCGCGTTCGCGCGGGTCACCACCGACCGCGCTACCTTCGCCTATCTCGCCGATGTGTTCGTCGACGGGGACTACCACGGTCTTGGCTACTCGAAAATCCTGATGGAGGCGGTGCTCGCGCATCCCGATCTACAGGGTCTGAGGCGCTTCGTACTCGCGACCCGTGATGCTCACGATTTGTACAGGCGCTACGGGTTCACGCCACTGAAGTCTCCCGACTTGTTCATGGAAATCCACCGGCCGGACATCTACCGGACCTGAGTGCGGTGTGAGCATAGAAGCGCGGCATGGGCCTAAAATGCCACGATGCAAACCCGCTTCGATTTTCGACCTGTCGCCGCCGATAGCGGTGAGCCGTTTCACCCGGCGGTCAGTCGCTGGCTGGAGACGCGCTTCGGTCAGCCGACCGAGGCTCAGGCGCGCGCCTGGCCGGTCACCTCGCAACATCGAAACGCGCTGATCGCGGCGCCGACCGGTTCCGGCAAGACGCTGGCGGCGTTTCTGTCGGCGATCAACGATCTGATCGTGGAAGGGCAGCAGCAGACGCTGCGCAATGAGGTCTATGTCCTCTACGTGTCGCCACTCAAGGCGCTGTCCAACGATATCCAGAAGAATCTTCAGGAGCCCTTGGCGGGGATACGCGAGCAGCTGCGCGAACTTGGTTATCCGGACGTGGCGATCAGCGACGGCGTGCGTACCGGCGACACGCCACAGGTGGAACGCGAGCGCATGCGCCGCTGCCCGCCGCAGATTCTCGTCACTACGCCGGAATCGCTGTTCATCCTGCTGACCTCCGACAGCGGTCGCAAGATGTTCGGCTCGCTACGCACCATCATCGTCGACGAACTGCACGCCGTCGCCGGCAGCAAACGCGGCGCTCACCTGATGCTGAGCCTGGAACGCCTGGTCGCGCTGTGTCCGCAGACGCCGACCCGCATCGGTCTATCGGCGACGGTGAAGCCCTTGGGTGCGATGGCGGATTTTCTGATGGGGGGCGCTGGTCTCCCTTCTCCCTCCGGGAGAAGGGCCGGGGATGAGGGCCAGGCGCCCGAGCGTAGCGCCGAGCCTCAATCGGCGCCGCGCGCCCTCACCACCATCATCGACGCCGGCCACATTCGCGAACGCGATCTGGCGCTGGAGATTCCGGAGTCGCCGCTGACGGCGGTGATGGCCACGGAGGTCTGGGGCGAGATTTACGACCGGCTGGCGACGCTGATCGCCGAGCACCGCACCACCCTGATCTTCGTCAACCAGCGCCGCGTCGCCGAGCGCGTGTCGCGTCATCTGGCGGAACGGCTTGGCGAGGAGCACGTCAGCGCGCACCACGGCAGCCTCGCCAAGGAACACCGGCTCAAGGCCGAGCAGCGGCTCAAGGCCGGCCGGCTCAAGGCCCTGGTCGCGACCAGTTCGCTGGAACTGGGCATCGATATCGGCGACATCGATCTGGTTTGCCAGCTCGGCTCGCCGCGCGCGATCAATGCCTTTCTGCAACGCGTCGGCCGCGCCGGCCATGCCATCGGCGCGATTCCCAAAGGACGCCTGTTTCCGCTGGCACTGGACGATCTGCTCGAATCCACGGCGCTGCTGCATGCGATCGAGCGCGGTGAACTGGACCGCATCCGCGTGCCGGAGGCGCCGCTGGATGCGTTGGCGCAACAGGTCGTGGCCGAGGTCAGTTGCCAGGAATGGGCGCTGGATGCGCTGTACCAACGCCTGCGTCGCGCCCGGCCGTATCAGGCCTTGAGCCTTCAGCGCTTCGAGCAGATCGTGCAGATGCTGGCCGAGGGCTATGCCACGCGCCGGGGACGGCGCGGTGCCTATATCCACTACGACGCGGTCAATCGCATGCTGCGCCCGCGTCGCGGCGCCAGGCTCACGGCGGTGACCAATGCCGGCGTGATTCCAGACCAGTTCGACCACGAGGTGTTACTGCTGCCGGAAGGCCATCGCATCGGCAGCATCGGCGAGGACTTCGCCTTCGAGGCGATCCCCGGCGACATCTTCCAGCTCGGAAACGCCTCGTACCGCTTTGCCAGGGTCGAGACCGGCAAGGTGCTGGTCGAGGACGCGCACGGTTTGCCGCCGACGATTCCGTTCTGGTTGGGCGAAGGTCTGGGCCGCACCGACGAACTCAGCGCGGCCGTGTCCGGCCTCAGTGAAACAGCGGTCGAAAAGCTCGCGGACGGGGCCGATGTCTGCCTGCAATGGCTGCGGGACGACATCGGCATGCCGCTCGCCGCGGCCGAGCAACTCACGGCCTATCTGGCGGCTTCATGGACAGCGCTGGGCAGCCTGCCGAGCGAACGCACGATCATCTTCGAGCGCTTCTTCGATGATGTCGGCGACACCCATCTGGTGATTCATTCGCCCTACGGTTCGCGCGTCAATCGCGCCTGGGGTCTGGCGCTGCGCAAGCGCTTTTGCCGTCAGTTCAATTTCGAGCTGCAGGCCAGCGCGCTGGACGACAGCATCGTGCTGTCGCTCGGACCCACGCACAGTTTTCCGCTGGAGGACGTCCTGGCCTTTCTCAAGTCCGCCACGGTGCGCGACGTGCTGATCCAGGCCTTGCTGGATGCACCGATGTTCGGCACGCGCTGGCGCTGGGTGGCGACGGTGGCGTTGGCGATCCGGCGCATGAATGGCAACAAGCGCGTGCCGCCGCAGTTCCAGCGTTCGGACGCCGAAGACCTGCTTACCGTGGTGTTTCCGGATCAGGTGGCCTGCGCCGAAAACCTGGCGGGCCCCCGCGAAGTGCCGGACCATCCGCTGGTGCACCAGACCCTGGACGATTGCCTGCACGAGGTCATGGACATCGACGGCCTGGAACGCCTGCTGGCGCGCATCGAGGCGAACGAGGTGCGGATCGTGTGCCGCGATCTGGCCTCGCCGTCGCCGCTGGCGCACGCCATCATCAACGCCAAGCCCTACGCCTTTCTCGACGATGGCGAAGCCGAGGAACGGCGCACGCGTGCGATCAGCACCAGGCCGCTGATGGACCTACGCACCGCGGCGGACATCGGCCGCCTCGATCCACAGGCGATCGAGCTGGTGCGTTCCGAGGCACGACCCGAGATCGGCAATACCGACGAATTGCACGACGCGATGCTGAGCTTCGGCTTTCTGAGCGATTCCGATCTGGACGGGGCGGGCGAGGTTTCTTCCCGTCTGCGTGAGCTGTACCGGCAGCGGCGCGCCACGCGCCTGCAGGTGCCGGGCGGCGCGGCGCTGCATGTCGCCGCCGAGCGCCTGCATGAATTCATCGCGGTGTTTCCACAGGCGGTGTGGCAACCGTCGATCGATCCGGTGGTGCGCGAGCCGATCGATCCCGGCGATGCCCTGCGCGAGATCATCCGCAACCGCATGGAGCTGCTCGGGCCGGTGACCGAAGCCGCGCTCGCCGAAACCCTCGGGCTGAAACCTTCGGTCGTGCAGATCGCCTTGTTGCAACTCGAAGGCGAGGGCGCAGTGATGCGCGGCGCCATGAGTTCGCCGGCGGCGCGCGAATGGTGCGACCGGCGCCTGCTGGCGCGGATTCATCGCTACACCCGGGACACGCGCCGCGCCGAAATCCGCACCGTGCCGCCGACGCAGTTCCTGCGCTTCCTGTTCCGTTGGCACGGGCTGGCGCAGGGCGAGGGCGCCTCTGACGAACGGCGCGAGGGCAGCACCGCCCTGCTCGTCGTGCTCAAACAGCTGGAAGGCTACCCGGCGCCCGCCGCAGCCTGGGAGGAGGACATCCTGCCGGCCCGCATCGCCGACTACATGCCCTACATGCTCGACAATCACTGCGCGGCCGGGCGCATCGCCTGGGCGCGCCCGGCGCCGGCCGGCGGCGACGAGGCCAAACGCAAGGCCGGCCCGATCCGCACCACGCCGATCGTATTGTCCGAGCGCGAAACCCTGATGCACTGGCAGCAGGCTGGCCACACGCCGGATGAGGAGGCGCCACTGTCCTCGCGTGCCCAGCGCGTGCTCGACGAACTGCGCACGCACGGCGCCAGCTTTCATTCCGATCTGCTGCAGGACTGCGGCCTGATCGGCAGCGAACTCGAAAACGCGCTCGGAGAACTCGTCAGCCAGGGGCTGGTCACCTGCGATTCCTTCGTTGGCCTGCGTGCCCTGGTGATGCCGGCCGAAAAGCGCAACCGCCTGCGCCGCCGCACCCTGCGCAACTCGGTGAATCTCGACGAGGCCGGCCGCTGGTCGCTGACGCGCCGCCGCCGCGCACCGGTGGATGACGGCACCGCGCTGGCCGCGCCGCACGTGGAACACATCGCGCGCGTGCTGCTGCACCGCTACGGCGTGGTGTTCCGCAAGCTGCTGGAACGCGAGGACGGCTTGCCGCCGTGGCGCGAGCTTTACTACGTCTATCGGCGTCTGGAGGCACGCGGCGAAATCCGTGGCGGTCGTTTCGTCAGCGGTTTTTCCGGCGAGCAGTTCGCACTGCCGGAGGCGGCGTCCACGCTGCGCCAGTTGCCCGAGGTTCCGGAGCACGGCGCCGGTGTCGAACACGTCTCGATTTCGGCGGCGGACCCGCTGAACCTCGTCGGCATCCTCACGCCGGGTGACAGGCTGGCGCGTCTGCCTGGCAACCGCGTGCTGTTCGAAAACGGCGTACCGGTGGCGGTTCAGGCCGGCGGCGAAGTGCGCGTGCTCAAGCCGATGGACGCCGCTCAGGAATGGGAGCTGCACACGCTGTTGGTGCGGCGTGCGCGTGCCGGCGGGTTGTCCGAGCCGCCGCGCCTGCCGCAATAGGTGCTGCGCCCGGCGCGCGGCGGGTCACGCGCAACACGCGCGACTTTCCAGCGTCCGATCCGGTGTGCGGGTGTCGTATCGGGTGTAGGCCGGTTTCGAGACTGTGCACGGCGGCGATGAAGGACCAGAGCACGCCGCTGCGGCTTGCCGCTGTCACGTAGCGCGGCCGGTGTTGAAGGATGGTCTCGACGGTGGCCTCGACTTCGGCGGGTTTGCCGTCGGTCACGCGGCAGGATTCGAACAGGGATTCGTACTCGGCGCGCAGTGACGCCGTCAGGTTCGCCTTGGCCATCCGTATCGTCCTCGCGATCAGCCGGTAGGCCCAGATTACGCCGGGTCTGCGCCACGATGCGTCCCCTGATTGGAGGAGCCATGACAATTGTCCATGACAATTTTCATGGACAAGGGCTGATTTCATGGACAAGGGCTGACGTCGGGCACTGGGCGCCGCGTCCGCTGGCGGAGGCGGTGCGGATCGCCGGTCTGTCGGTTCTGGTCGAGCGGCGCTACGGCAAGCTGTCCGGCGGTCAGAAACGTCTGGTGCGGTTGCGCTTGCGATCTGCGGCCGGCCACGTCTGTTGTTTCTGGACAAACCGACCACCGGTCTCGACGTGGAGGCGCGCGCGGCACTGTGGCGGGCGGTGCGCACGCTGCTGGCCGAGGGCCGTGGCGTGTTGCTGACCACCCACTATCTCGAATAAGCCGAAGTCCTGGCCGACCGCGTGCTCGTGCTGGTGGGCGGGCGCGTGAGTGCCGAGGGTAGCGTCGACGAGATCCGCGGGCGTTTCGGGCCCGCGCCATCGATCCGGCCTTGGCGGTGGAAGTCTGGTCCGAAGCCGATCCGCTGAATGACCGGGAACGCCAGGCGCTGCGCCTGGCCGGCGAGGACGTGTAGACGAAAAGGTAAATCCATCAAATTTTCGACCACTTTTTCGTTTTTCGTCTACTATCCAAACTTTGCCATCTTTCGCCGCATGAATGCCAGCTGGGTCTGGAGAGGCAGTTCTTTTGGACAGACATCGTTGCACCCGAGCAGGGCCATGCAGCCGAACACACCATCATCATTGCCGATGAGCTCGTAGAAGTCCTCATCGCTGCGCTCGTCGCGGGGGTCCAGCCGGAAGCGTGACAGCTTGTTGATACCGGCCGCGCCCACGAAGTCCTTGCGCATGCGCGCGGTGCCGCAGGCAGCGATGCAGCAGCCGCATTCGATGCAGCGGTCGAGTTCGTGGATTTCCTCGGCCCGCTCGGGTTCCATGCGTTCCTCGAGCCGGTCGATATCTGGTTCTTTGTGCTGATGTACCCAGGTTTCAAGCTTCTCCCCCATCTGGCGCGCCCAGGCGCCGGTATCCACCGAAAGATCGCCGATGAGCTTGAATACCGGCAACGGCGCCAGCGTGATTTCCGGGTCCAGCTTGTTGGTCAGCGTGCGGCAGGCCAGTCCCGGCCGGCCGTTGATGAGCATGCCGCAGCTGCCGCAGATGCCCGCCCTGCAAACGAAATCGAATTGCAGTGACGGAGCCTGTTCATCGCGAATCCGGTTGAGTGCGATAAACAGCGTCATGCCGGGGGCCTCGTCGAGCTGGTAGCGCTCGAAGCGCGGATCCGACGCCGGATCCTGCGGGTTGTGGCGGAGGATTTTTATGGTCAGGCGGCGTGCGCTCCTGTCAGAAATTCCGGTCTGCGTCTCTCTGCGGTTTGCCTGGTCGGACGATTTGTTCATGTTTACATCAGCCGTGCCGGGTTCCGGGGCTGTTCGCCCGCATGGCAGGCTCCTACGGTGCGTGAATTCATTTATCGTGTCTTTTCGACGGGTTCTTCAAGACATTCGTTTTTCTCGCGGTAGCGTTCGGGCAGCTGATGATCGAACGGCATCAGCCGGTTCTGGATCGCGAATCGGTCGGCACCCGAGAGCTGCTCTCGAATCGCGGTGACCTCGCTCAGCCGGGCTTCGGTATCCGGGTGATTGCGATGGTCTGCCTGTCCGTAACCGCGGAAGCCCGGCGGCAACTCCATGCTGGCAACATCGATAGGCTCGTAGTCGACGGCCGGCAGCGTGTCGCCCTCGTCCTTCCAGGTCGTGAGGGTGCGCTTGAGCCAGTTGGCGTCGTCGCGTTGCGGATGGTCTTCGCGCGAATGAGCGCCGCGGCTCTCGGTGCGTTGCCGCGCACCCACAGCCACGCACAGCGCGACCTTGAGCATTTTCTGCAGTCGGTAAGCCCCAACCAGCTCCGGGTTGGCGCCGCGCACGCGGCTTTCCAAGCCGAGACTGCGCGAGCGAACCAGCAGATCTTGCAGTTCGTCGACTGCCTCGTCGAGCTCTGTGCCGGTGCGGAAGATGCCGACCTTGTTGATCATGATCTCTTCCATTCGCCGGCGAATGTCGCTGGCCCGCTCCTTGCCTTTCGAGGTCAGAATTTCGTCCAGCCTGGCCTGCTCCCGTGCATGGAATTCGCGCACCAGCGCAGTGGGAATGCTGATTTCGCTTTCCCCGGATTGACAGAAGTCGGCAATGAATTCCGAGACGATCATGCCGGCGACGATGGTTTCGGCCACCGAGTTGCCGCCCAGCCGGTTGAATCCGTGCAGATCCCAGCAGGCCGACTCGCCGCAGGCGAACAGTCCCTTGAGCGCGGTGCTCTCACCAGTGTGGCGGGTGCGGATGCCGCCCATCGAATAGTGCTGGGTGGGGCGCACCGGAATCCAGTCGACGGCTGGATCGATGCCCAGGAAATAATGGCAGATGTCCTTGACTTCGCGCAGGTTCTTCTCGACGTGCTCGCGGCCCAGCAGGCTGATGTCCAGCCATAGGTGATCGCCGTACGGTGACTTTACGCCCTTGCCCTTGCGCATGTGCTCGGTCATGCGGCGCGATACGACGTCACGCGAGGCCAGCTCCTTCTTCTCCGGCTCGTAGTCGGGCATGAATCTGTGGCCATCGACGTCCCGGAGCACGCCCCCGTCGCCGCGGCAGCCCTCTGTGGTCAGGATGCCGGCCGGCACGATTGCGGTCGGGTGGAATTGCACGGCCTCCATGTTGCCGAGTTCGGCGATGCCGGTTTCCAGTGCGATGCCCATGCCGGTGCCTTCGCAGATGATGCCGTTGGTCGAGACCTTGTAGATCCGGCCATAGCCACCGGTAGCGATCACCGTGGCCTTGGCCACGAACGACGTCAGTTCACCGGTCACCAGGTCGCGGACCACGGCGCCGTAGCAGCGCCCGCCCTCATGAATAAGTGCGAGCGCTTCCTTGCGTTCCATCACCGGGATGCCGTGGGCGATCGACTGGTCGCCCAGTGTAAACAGCATCGCGTGGCCGGTGCCATCGGAGGTGTAGCAGGTGCGCCATTTCTTCGTCCCGCCGAAATCGCGCGCGGTGATCAGGCCGTGCGCCTCGGGCGACTCGGTGATGGTGATCTTTTCGGCATTCACGACCGCTTCCCGATCACCGGATCGGACCCGGTTCCACGGCACGCCCCAGCCGGCCAGTTCGCGCACGGCCTTGGGAGCCGTGTGCACGAACATGCGCGCGACCTGCTGGTCGCAGCCCCAGTCCGAGCCCTTGACCGTGTCCTCGAAGTGAACGTCCTCGTTGTCGCCGCGTCCCATGGCGCTATTGGCCAGGCTGGCCTGCATGCCGCCCTGGGCCGCGGCCGAGTGCGAGCGCTTGGCCGGCACCAGGCTGAGCACGACGGTATCCAGGCCGCGTCTTTTCACACCTATAGCGGTGCGCAAGCCCGCCAGGCCGCCGCCGATGACGAGTACGTCGGTATAGACCAGCTTCATCGGCGGGGCTCCAGCGGCTGTTCAAGGCTCGGCGGCACGTAAGGCTCACCGTAATTGTCGCGATGGTCGATGCCGATCCTGATGTAGGCGACCAGCGACAGCAGACCCAGCGTCAGGAAGAATGTGGTAAGCAGCCACCTGGCGCGCTTCATGTTGCGGCGCGTCGCGGCCGGCTTGCGCCCTTCCAGCCAGCCCCATTTGACCGCGACACGGTACAGGCCGATGGAGCCGTGCAGTTCAACGGCAAAAAGCAGCAACAGGTAAAGCGGCCAGTACCAGTCGGTGACCACGCGATCGGCCGATCCGTAGGGGCCTATCGACTCGGGGCGGGTCATCATGGTGTAGAGATGTACCGAGCCGAGGAAGAACATCGCAAACCCGGTATAGACCTGCACGAACCACAGCGTGGTGTCGCCGTGCTTCATTTCACCGGCATGCCTGCGAAAGGCGCTGTACCCGCGGTAATCGGCCGGAAACTTGCGCATGGCCAGTGCTGCATGAAAGATGAACATCGCCAACACGAACAGCGCCACGCCGCTGACCAGGATCGGATACGGCTCGCCGAAGACGTAATAGCCTTCGAAGAAGCGGGCCACGTGCCAGAAGGCGTCCTTGCCCAGCAGAATCGAGGCGACGAAAAACATGTGCAGCCACATGAACAGCGCCAGAAAGACGCCGCTTGCGCTTTGCAGTACGTCCAGTCTTGCCGGAAAGCGGCTCGCCGACATCAGCCTTCCACCCTGAAGCTCTTGACCCGGTAGAAACCGTCGAAGATCAGCTTCCGATCGGCCAGCGTTGCCCGCTTGCCGACGGCTTGTGCACAGTCTTCGACCAGATGCTCCAGGTCGTTGCGCCACAGCGTATCCAGATGTGATTCGATCTGTATCACCAGCCAGCGCAGCGACGCGACGCGGTGTAGCAAATGCTCAAGGCTCCCCGAATCGGGTTTGCGGGTCCCGCGGGATGTTCCGACCAGGCACGCATGAAAACGGTTTTGCGTATGCCCCGAACTCGACGACATGCGCCAGAATCTCAGTCAGTGGTTCGGAATCGCAGATCGCCTCGGTACTGAATTGCGGGTTCGGCGCATCCAGAAGCCGCGCCTCCTCCTTGAACCAGAGCCGCCGTCGCTGAAGCGGCGCTTCACGCTTCGGGGGCGAGCCGGCTTCGCCGAGTATGCACACATGCAGGCGGCGCCGCTTGCGTTCGCGAGCCGGATCGCGCGTTCGTGCGCCGGCGAGTGCTGCGCCTTGCCCACGGTGACCGGCATGATCTGTCTGAACTGACTCATAGGATTCTCCATCACGACCGCCGTAAGCAGCGGACTCGTATCAACGTTCCACCCAGATGCCGGATTCGGCATTGACGCGGGTCAATCGGCTTGCCGGAAACACAGATGCCGTGCCGTGCGGACACGCCGGTGGGTCTGTGCAGCGAAGCGCAATGTGCATCTGGCGGAGGTCGCGATCGACAATGCCACCGGCGTGCGCTGAGGGCGTGCGCGACGGTTTTTGATCCATGTCAATGACGCGTCGT